>JBFKUL010000054.1:0-14390 GCA_041635755.1 Burkholderiales bacterium
ACATCGTGCCAGGCGTCATACAGTGCGGGCCTGAGCAAATCATTCATTGCGGCGTCGACGACAAGGAAATTCTTGGCTTCACCCGTCTTGACGTATTCGACCCGGGTGAGCAGCACGCCCGCGTTGCCCACAATGACGCGCCCCGGATCGACGATCAAGGTCTCACGCCGCCCCTCGAGCGCCGCGAGTGAACCGGCCAGGAACTCCCGAATCGGCCTCGGCTGTTCGTCCTTGTAACGGATGCCGATGCCGCCACCGATGTCGATGTGACGGAGCCGGATGCCGGCGCCTTCGAGTTCTCGCGCAAGGGCAACCAGCCGCTCGACCGCAGCGACATAGGGCGCGGGGTCGGTGAGCTGGGAGCCGATGTGACAGCCGATGCCCACCACCTCGATGTGCGGCATGCGAGAAGCTTCTCGATAAAGACGCCGCGCCTCGCCGTGCGCCACGCCGAACTTGTTCCTCTTGAGGCCCGTGGAGATGTAAGGGTGAGTTCTTGCGTCGACGTCCGGATTCACCCGAAACGCGACTGGCGCCCGGGTGCCGAGGCGCGCGGCGATCGTCTCCACCCGCGCGAGCTCGGCGTCCGACTCGAGATTGATGCACAGGACGCGCGCGCGCAGTGCCTGCTCGATCTCCGCTTCGGACTTGCCGACGCCGGAGAACACCGTCTTACGCGCGTCGCCCCCCGCGGCCAACACGCGCGCCAGCTCGCCGCCGGATACGATGTCGAAGCCTGCGCCAAGGCGCGCCATCAGGCCCAGCACCGCGAGGTTGGAGTTCGCCTTGACCGAGTAACACAGCAGGGCGTCGCGCCCCGCGAGCGCCTGCGCGAACTCGCCGTAAGCGCGCTCGATCGCGGTGCGCGAATACACGTAGCACGGCGTACCGAAGCGGCGCGCGACGTCATCGAGCGGCACCTGGTCGGCGCAAAGCACACTGTTACGATAGGCGAACCCCATGCTTGAGCCGTTTGCGCTACTTGCGCTCGCGCTCGGCATCGTCCCGGATACGGTCATCCGGGTAGGGCACCGGCTGGTACGGTTCCGGCCTTGGTGGTTTGACGCCTGGGGGGGGATCGCCGCGCAGGTAAAGGGGGCCTTTTTGGCCGCACCCTGCGGCGGCAACAACCACCGTCACGGCGAGGACAAAGGCGAGGCGCATGATGTCGCAACGGCTAAAATAATCATGTTAGCACGCGGCCTTAGCGCAACATGACCGAATCCGAGTTCGAACAGCTCGCCGAGAAAGCGCTGGTGCGCATCGAGGAATCGCTCGAGGAAAGCGGCGCCGAGGTCGACATCGAAAGCGGTGCCGACGGTGTGCTCGAGCTCGAGTTCGAAGACGGCACCAAGATGATCGTCAACCGTCACAGCGCGGCGCGGGAGATCTGGGTGGCCGCAAAATCGGGCGGCTTTCATTTCCGCTGGGACGGCAACGTCTGGCGCGACAGCCGTGACGGCAGCGAGCTGTTCGCTGCGCTATCTAAGCTGGTGTCTTCTCAGAGCGGCAAAGGCGTGGTGCTCAAGCCCTGAGGACTGCACGATCAGCGCGAACTTCGTTTCCTTTGTCGGCTCGCCTAATTTGGCTGGCGGCTGAACAGCTCGTCCAGCGTTCGCGGCTCCGCCGGAGGGGGCTCGGCGGGCGGTTTCTCCACCGGCACGTACTCGCGATAGAAGTACTCGGGCACGGTCTTCATGTCGCCCGGCGTCGTTGGGTCCGGGCCGCTTAGGGCCAGCACCACGCCCGGGGGCATCACGCGGGTCATTTCCGGTACGCCTTTGAGGGCGTGCTCCATGTAGCCCATCCAGACTGGCAGCGCCACCGAGCCCCCGGTCTGGTTCTTGCCGAGCGTCCGGGGCTGGTCGAACCCGACCCATGCGATACCGACACGCGTCGCGTGGTATCCCGCGAACCAGGCATCGATGAACTCGTTGGTGGTGCCGGTCTTGCCGGCGATGTCCGCCCGGCCCAGGCGCGCGGCACGCGCCGCGGTACCGTCGCGGGTCACGTCCTGCAGCAGGCTGTGCATGATGAAGGCGTTGCGCGAATCGATGACGCGCAGCGCTTCGTCGCCGGCACGCGGCGCGCTGGCGACGCCGAGCTCGTTGCCCCGGTCGTCGACGATTCGCCGGATGAAGTACGGCTCGACCAGATAGCCGCCGTTTGCGAACACCGCATAGGCGCGCGCCATCTGCATCGGCGTGACCGAGCCGGCGCCAAGCGCCATCGTGAGATAGGCGGGATGCTTGTCGGCGTCGAAGCCGAAGCGGGTGACATAGTCCTGCGCGTACTTGGCGCCGATAGACTCTAGGATGCGGATCGAAACCATGTTCTTCGACTTCGAGAGCGCATTGCGAAGCCGCATCGGCCCCTCGAATTTCCCGTCGTAGTTTCTCGGCTCCCAGCGCTGGCTGCCCGTCACCTCCGCGTCAACCACGATCGGCTCGTCAGGGATCACGGTGGCCGGCGTGAAGCCCTTTTCGAGCGACGCGGAATAGATGAACGGCTTGAACGACGAGCCGGGCTGGCGCCATGCCTGGGTGATGTGGTTGAACTTACTGCGGTGAAAGTCGAACCCGCCCACTAGCGCAAGCACCGCTCCGTCGGCAGGATCGATGGCGATGAACCCGCCCTCCACTTCGGGCAACTGCGCGATTTGCCAGTTATCCCGCTCGTCGCGCTGCACGCGCACGATGGCGCCGCGCCGAATGCGTTTCTTCGGCGCTGCTTTCGGGTCGAGGGAGCTTGCGGCGAAGCGCAACCCTTCCCCGGAGAGGACCACCTTCTCTCCGCTTCGCAATACCGCCCTGACCTGCTTGGCGCTTGCCTCGAGCACCAGAGCGGCCAAGAGATCGTCGCTGTCGGCGTAGTCCGCGAGCGCCTCGTCATGCTCGTCCTCCGCGGCTGCCTCGGCCAGCTCCGCGAAACCTTCTGGTCCGCGATAGCCCTGGCGCCGGTCGTATTCCATGACGCCTCGGCGCAGCGATACATAGGCGGCAGCCTGGTCCGCCTTGCGGATCGTCGTGTAGACGCGAAACCCCCGGGAGTAGGCCTCGTCCGGGTAATGCTCGAAAATCGCCTGGCGCACCATCTCGGCAACGAACTGCGCTGGCGCTTCGTATTCGATCGCTTCGCGTCTTGCATGCAGTGGCGCCTTGACCGCTGCCTCGTGCTGCTCGGCCGTGATGTGCCCCAGTTCGCGCATCCGGCGCAGGACGTACTGTTGACGCTGTTTCGCTCGCTGCGGATTGGCGACCGGGTTGTAGGTGGAGGGCGCTTTCGGCAGTCCGGCAAGCATTGCCGCCTCGGGCAGGGTCAGCTTCTCAAGCGACTTGCCGAAATAGCTCTGCGCCGCGGCGCCGAAGCCGTAAGCGCGTTGTCCGAGGTAGATCTGATTGATGTAGAGCTCGAGGATCTGGTCCTTGGTCAGGCTATGCTCGATCTTGAAGGCGAGCAGTGCCTCGTAGAGCTTGCGCGTGAGGGTCTTCTCCGAGGACAGGAAGAAGTTGCGCGCGACCTGCATGGTAATGGTACTGGCCCCCTGGCGCCGGCCCCCGGCGAGCAAGTTTGAGTAGGCGGCGCGCAACACCCCGAGATAGTCAATGCCCGTATGCTGGTAGAAACGCTCGTCCTCTGCCGAGATGATCGCCAGCTTGAGCGCGTCGGGCACGTCGGCCACGGTGATCAGCGAGCGTCGCTCCTCGCCGAATTCGCCGATCAACGCCCCTTCTGCGCTGTAGACCCGCAGCGGGATCTTGGGCTGATATTCGGTCAGCGCGTCGAGCGAAGGTAGGTTGGGCAAGGCGAGCAGGACCGCAAGCGCGAGGGTCACCGCGCCAAGCATTGCCGCGCCTAACAGCAAGGCTAGCGGAAAGATCAGAAAACGAAGCCACATCAAGGTGCTTAGACCGGGTCCAGGCCGTTATGGTGCCGGGGGAAGCAAGGGGCGCATTATAGGCTGTTGCTTTCTGTGGAAAATTCACTAGACACTAGGGGGAGTTGTTGCTAGCATTTCACGCGATTTCTACGTATCGCTCCTAAGAGCCGATACGAAAAGGAAAATAACGATGGACCTCGACATCTTTAAGCCGAAGGCCCCGCCACTGTTCGGGCTGGATATCAGCTCGTCGTCGGTGAAAATGCTGGAAATCGTGGACGCCGGCAAGGGAGCCTATCGGGTCGACCGCTATGCCATCGAGCCGCTCGCCCGCGAGGCCGTAGTCGACGGCAACATCAACAACCTCGAAGCGGTAGCAGAGTCGGTCAAGCGCGCCTACAAACGCCTTGGCACGCGCACCAAGCACGTGGCCATGGCAGTACCTACCGGCGCAGTGATCACAAAGAAGATTATCGTTCAGTCCACCCTGCGCGAGGAAGAACTCGAAATGCAGGTTGAAACCGAGGCGAACCAGTACATCCCGTTCGCGCTCGATGAAGTGAACCTCGACTTTCAGGTGGCGGGTCCGTCGGCCTCGGGCTCGGATGAGCAGGAAGTGCTGATTGCCGCGACGCGCAAGGAAAAGGTTGAGGATCGCGTCGCGGTGGCTGAGTCGGCGGGTCTCAAGGCGCTGGTCATGGACGTCGAGTCCTACGCGCAGCAGGCGGCACTCTCGCTGGTGGTGCAGCAGCTTCCGGGTGGCGGACGCGATCAGAACATCGCCGTCGTCGACATCGGCGCCAACGTGATGAACGTCAGCGTGCTTCGCAACGAGCAATCGGTCTATACCCGCGAGCAGGCGTTTGGCGGTAACCAGCTGACCCAGGACATCGTCAGTCGCTACGGCATGAGCCCCGACGAGGCGGAGAACGCGAAGCGCACCGGCGGGTTGCCCGATGATTTCGAGACCGAAGTGCTGCGCCCGTTCATGGAGAATCTGTCGATGGAGGTGCAGCGGGCGCTGCAGTTCTTCTTCACTTCCACGCAGTTCAGTGCGGTCGACCAGATCCTTCTGGCCGGTGGTTCGGCGGTGGTGCCCGGCCTTGACGAAGCGGTCAATACCCGCACGCAGGTGCCGACCATGGTGGCGAATCCGTTCGCCGCGATGCAGACCTCGTCGCGTATTCAGCTCAAGCGATTGATGACCGACGCGCCTTCGCTCATCGTCGCGTGCGGCCTCGCCATTCGGAGGTTCGATCCGGTATGACGATTCGCATCAACCTGCTGCCGCATCGCGAGGAGCGCAGAAAGCGCGCCCGCACCCATTTCGCGGTGCTTGCCGGATTGACGGCGGCGCTTGGCCTGGTCATCGTAGGTGCGGTGCATATCTTCTATGCCGGTCAGGTGTCCACCCAGCAGGACCGTAACCGATTCCTGAAGAACGAGATCTCGAAGCTCGACAAGGACATTGCCGAGATCAAGAAGCTCAAGGAAGAGATCCAGGCGCTGCTCGCGCGCAAGCAGGTTATCGAGACGCTGCAGGCGGACCGCTCGCAGACGGTCCATCTGCTCGACGAACTTGTGCGGCAGATGCCCGAAGGCGTCTATTTGAAGTCGGTGAAGCAGCGCGGGCTGCAGGTGGCGCTCAGCGGCTACGCGCAGTCGAACGCGCGTGTCTCGACGCTGATGCGCAACATCGAGGCTTCGCCCTGGCTTGAAAAGCCCGAACTGATCGAAATTCGCGCCGGCACCGTCGACAAGCGGCGCGTATCGGAATTCAACCTGAATCTGTCGCTCAAGCGCCCCACGCAGGAAGAGGCGAAGGACAAGGCGCCTGCCAAGGGTGCCGCGGAGAAGAAGGGGTAAGACATGGCGGTCGACTTCAAGAAGTACGTCGACGAGTTTAGGAACCTCAATGCGCGCGATCCGGGGACCTGGCCCGCGATCCCGAAGATTGCGGCATTGCTTGGCATCCTCGTCGTGCTGCCGGTGGCGGGTTATTTCCTGGACTGGCAGGAGCAGATCGACGAGCTCGAGCGCGGCCGGCAGGAAGAGATCAAGCTCAAGGGTGAGTACCTCAATAAGAAGCGTCAGGCGGTGAACCTCGACCTGCACGCGCAACAGCTCAGGGAAATCGACACCCAGTTCGGCGCGCTGTTGCGCCAACTGCCGAATCGCTCGCAGATGGACGCATTGCTCGTCGACATCAACCAGGCCGGACTGGGTCGCGGACTGCAGTTCGAGCTTTTCAAACCGGCCTCCTCGGAAAGCGTGCGCGAGTTTTACGCTGAATTGCCGATCCAGGTGAAGGTGCTCGGCACCTACCACGACATGGGCGCGTTCGCGAGCGACGTCGGCCAGCTCTCGCGCATCGTTACGCTAAGTGACGTTTCGATCGACGCGACCAAGGACGGCGTCTTAGTCATGGAGTCGACCGCGCGCACGTTCCGTTACCTCGACGAAGAGGAAGTCGCTGCGCAGCGCAAGGCGCAGCAGGCGGCGAGGAAAGGAGCGAAACGATGAGGCGCTTTCTCGTTCTCGTCGGTGCCGTGATGCTCACCGCATGCAGCGGGGAGGAATTTGGCGACCTGAAACAAGAGCTCAATCAGATGACCAAGGATCTGCGCGGTCGCGTCGACCCGCTGCCGCAGGTCAGACCCTATGAGCCGGTGGCCTATCAGGCCGAGGGCGAGACCGATCCGTTTCGGCCCGAGCGGCTCAACATTGCCGCTTCCGTCGGGAATCGCACGGTAAGCAAGCTCGCGCCCGACCCGAGCCGGCCCAAGGAGCCGCTCGAGGCGTTCCCCCTCGAGTCGATCCAGATGGTCGGCTCGCTGACGCAATCCAAAGAAACCTTCGGACTGGTCAAGGCCGGACCGAATCTCTATCGCGTCAAGAAGGGTAACTACATGGGCCAGAATTTTGGCGTCATCACGGGCATCGAGGAAGCGCTAATCAACATCAAAGAGCTGGTCCAGGACAGCGGTGGCGAGTGGGTGGAACGCGCCAGCTCGCTGCAACTGCAGGAGGTGAGCAAACGATGAGTACCAGAACCGCTTTCCATGCGCTCGTGCTGTGGTTCGCCGGGATGGGCATCGCGCTCGCCCAAGCGAACAGTATCGAGGCGTTCGACGTCACGCAGCAGGGCGGAAAGCTCGTCGTGCGTGTTACCACCAAGGAGCCGCTGAAAGGCGTGCCGCCGAACTTTACGGTGGCCACCCCGGCCCGCATCGCCTTCGACTTCGCCAATACGGTCAACGCGCTCGGTCGCTCGAGCCAGGATATCGGCGAAGGGGAGCTGCGCAGCATGAACGTTGTGCAGGGCGCCGATCGCACTCGCTTGGTCCTCAATCTGCGCCGACCGGTGGTTCACGAGGCGATCGTGGACGGCAGAAGGCTCGTGATCACGCTCGAGCCGCCAGTAGTCGCGTCGAGTGGCTCGTCCGACAAAGTGGCGCATTTCGCCGAAGGCAGAGCCGACGCCAAGCACGCCATCCGCGAGATCGATTTCAGGCGCGGCCGCTCGGGCGAAGGTCGCGTAGTGGTAGACCTTTCCGACAGCACAACCGGCATCGACATCCGGCAGCAAGGCCAGAACATCGTCGTCGAGTTCCTCAAGACCTCGTTGCCGGAGAACCTGCGCCGGCGCTACGACGTCGTGGATTTCGCCACCCCCGTGCAGACCGTAAGCGCATTCCAGCAGGGCGATAACGTGCGCATGGTGATCGAGCCCAAAGGCCAGTTCGAGCACAACGCATATCAGTCCGATACCCAGTTCGTGCTCGAGGTGAAGGCCGTGGCGCAAGACCCCACGCGGCTCTCCCAGCGGGGCCGCTACACCGGCGAGAAGCTCTCGCTCAACTTCCAGAACGTGGAAGTGCGCGCGGTGCTCAACGTCATCGCCGACTTCACGGACCTCAATATCATTACGAGCGACACCGTCACCGGCAACATCACGCTGCGCCTGAAGGATGTGCCTTGGGATCAGGCGCTCGAGATCATCCTGCAGACGCGCGGCCTGGACAGCCGCAAGAACGGCAACGTGATCTGGATCGCACCGCGTGACGAACTCGCGACGCGCGAGAAGCTCGCGCTCGAGGCACAGCAGCAGATCACGGACCTGGAGCAGACGCGCACCGAGTCGTTCCAGATGAACTACCAGAAGGCCGCGGACGTGCAGAAGCTGCTCTCCGATTCGGCGCAGCGGATCTTGTCCAAGCGCGGCAGCGCCGTGGTCGATGCGCGCACCAATACGCTGTTCGTGCAAGACGTGCCAAGCCGGCTCGAGGAAGTCCGCAAGCTGATCGCGAAGATCGACGTCGCGGTGCGCCAGGTCATGATCGAGGCGCGTATCGTTGAGGCGAACGACACGTTCAGCAAGAATCTCGGAGCACGGATGGGTTTCCACGACCGCTCGCCGGCCGGTCACCGCATTCTCGGCAACAACAGCCCGCGCTTCCAGTTCGGCGGCTCGCTTGCCGACACCGGGTTCCACACCGGCCAGGCGGCGACCACGCCGAACTTCCTCACGGAATCGACCAGCGTGAATCTGCCGGCGACCGGATTGAACAGTTTTCAGGCGGGGCAGTTCTCGTTCATTCTGTTCAACAGCAGCCTGACCCAGTTTCTCAACCTCGAAATCAACGCGCTCGAGGCAGACGGCAAGGGCAAGGTAATCGCCAGCCCGCGCGTGCTGACCGCGGACCAGATCGAGGCGCTCATCGAGCAGGGCACGGAAATTCCGTACCAGTCGGCAACGTCCTCGGGCGCGACCGCGGTCTCGTTCCGCAAAGCCAACCTGTCGCTCAAGGTGAAACCGCAGATCACGCCCGATGGCAATATCATCATGACGCTGGACGTCAACAAGGATCAGCCGGGCGTGCTGACACCGGCCGGGGTGCAGATCAACACCAAGCACGTGAAGACCGAAGTGCTGGTCGAGAACGGCGGCACGGTGGTCATCGGCGGCATCTACGAGCAGACGGACCGCACTGACGTGACCAAGGTGCCGTTCTTTGGTGATCTGCCTGGCGTGGGCTTGTTCTTCCGCAACAAGTCGACCACTTCGAGCAAGACCGAGCTGCTGGTGTTCATCACGCCGAGAATCGTGAACGAGCGGCTCACGATACGCTAACAAGAGTAGGACGCGCCTCCTCCTCGTCCTACTGGCCGCGCTGAACCGCGGCATTTCGGCCGGGTTTTTCCCGGCCGTTTCTTTTTCCGGCCGCCCGATACAATAGGCCGGTGAAATCGGGCGGCAACATAATTCTGGTCGGCATGATGGGTGCGGGCAAAAGCACCGTCGGTCGAGTGCTCGCGCGGCGGCTCAAGTGGCGTTTCATCGATTCGGATCACGAGATCGAGCGCCGCTGCGGGGTCAAGATTCCGGTGATCTTCGAGATCGAGGGCGAGGCAGGCTTTCGCGCCCGCGAGACGCAGATCATTGCGGAGTTGACCGCGCTAGAAGGCGTGGTGCTTGCAACCGGGGGCGGCGTGGTGCTTTCGGAGGAGAACCGGCGCCACCTTGGTGCGCAGGGCACCGTGGTGTACCTCTGGGCGCGACCCGAGCATCTTTTCGAGCGCGTGCGCCAGGACAAGAACCGGCCGCTGCTCGCGACCGCGGATCCGATGACGCGATTGCAAGAACTCTACACGGAGCGCGATCCGCTCTACCGCAGCGTTGCGGACTTGGTCATCGAAACGGGAACGCAAAGCGTTCAGGCGCTGACGCGCGACCTGCTCGAGCGCCTCAAGGCGCTCGAGCCCGGACTGCCGGTGGGATAGATGACCGAAACGCTGCGCGTCGCGCTCGCTGAGCGCACCTACCCCATCCACATCGGCGCCGGCCTGATCGACGAGCCGGCGCACTATCGGCCGCATCTTGCCGGGGCCCGAGCGGCCATTGTCACGGATCAGACGGTGGCCCCGCTTTACCTTGCGCGGGTGCGCCGCGCGGTCGAGCAGACCGGGTCTCGGGCGCTCGAGATCGTGATCGAACCAGGCGAGGCGGCAAAACGCTGGGCGGTGCTTGACCAGGTGATCGACCGGATGCTCGCGGCGCGCTGCGACCGCCAAACGCTCGTTGTCGCGCTTGGCGGTGGGGTCGTAGGGGATCTTGCCGGTTTCGCCGCCGCGGTCTATCAGCGCGGCGTGCCCTACATCCAGGTGCCGACCACGCTGCTCGCCCAGGTGGACTCGTCGGTCGGAGGCAAGACGGCGATCAATCACGCGCGCGGCAAGAACATGGTCGGTGCGTTTCATCAGCCGCGGGCCGTGATTGCGGATGTCGGTACCCTCGCTACGCTTCCGGCGCGCGAATTGCGTGCCGGGCTGGGCGAAGTCATCAAGCACGGTATTTCACTCGACGCGCCGTTCGTCCGCTGGCTGGAGACGAACATGGAGCGGTTGCTGGCGCACGATCCGGACACATTGACTCACGCGGTGCGCCGTTCCTGCGAGCTGAAGGCCGCGATCGTTGCGGCCGATGAACGCGAGACCGGAGCGCGCGCGTTACTGAACCTCGGGCATACCTTCGGTCACGCCATAGAAGCGGGCATGGGCTATGGCGCGTGGTTGCACGGCGAGGCGGTGGCGGCCGGCATGATCATGGCCGCCGAGCTCTCGGCGCGCGCCGGCATGATCGGCGCCGCAGAGGTACGCCGCGTGCGCGAGCTCGTAGCGCGCGCAGGCCTGCCGACCGAGGGGCCGGCGCTTTCGCCCGAGCGCTATCTTGAGCTGATGGCCGTCGACAAGAAGGCCTCGGGCGGCAAGCTGCGGTTCGTGGTTCTTGAGGCGATCGGGCGTGCCGCCTTGCGCGGCGACATCAGTGAAGAGCTCGTGCGTCAGACGCTCGTTGCCTGCGCGGCCAGCACTGCTGCGGCGCAATAACACACACTGCACTCCCAAGCCCTTGTAGCAGCGAACCTTAGGCGGTATATTTCCCGGTTCGCCCGCCGTTTTTGTGCATAGCGACGAACGGCGCAAGATCTATATAGATCAAGGGTTTATCCGTGATCATGGCACTTCCGCCCGCCGCACAAGGTCTGTACGACCCGCGCCACGAGCACGATGCTTGCGGCGTCGGCTTCGTGGCGCACATCAAGGGCAAGAAGTCTCACGCGATTATCGAGCAGGGCCTCACGGTGCTGCGAAACCTGACGCACCGGGGCGCGGTCGGCGCGGATCCCAAGGCCTCTGACGGTGCAGGGCTACTGATCCAGATTCCGGATCGCTTTTTCCGTGACGAGATGGCCAGGCAGGGGGTCAAGCTGCCCCCGGTCGGCCAGTATGGCGTCGGCATGGTGTTCCTGCCCCGGGAGCCGGCGAGCCGTATCGCGTGCGAATACGAGCTTGAGCGCGCGATCAAGGATGAGGGCCAGGTGCTGCTCGGCTGGCGCGACGTGCCGGTGGACAATTCGGACCTCGGCGAATCGGTAAAGCTGGTCGAACCGGTGATTCGTCAGGTCTTCGTCGGTCGCGGCCGCGGCGTCACGGTGACCGATTCGCTGGAACGCAAGCTGTACATCATCCGAAAGAGCGCGGGGCATGCAATTCGCGCCCTGCACCTCGCGCACGGGACCGAGTACTACGTGCCGTCCATGTCTGCGCGCACCTTGGTTTACAAGGGCATGCTGATGGCCAGCCAGGTTGGCGAGTACTACCTGGATCTGAAGGATCCGCGGGTCGAGTCGGCGCTCGCGATGGTGCATCAGCGCTTCTCGACGAACACGTTCCCGTCCTGGGACTTGTCGCACCCGTTCCGCATGATCGCGCACAACGGCGAGATCAATACGCTGCGCGGCAACGTGAACTGGATCCGCGCCCGGCAGGGCGCGATCTCGAGCCCGATCCTGGGCAAGGACCTTGAGAAGATCTGGCCGCTGATCTATGACGGCCAGTCGGACTCGGCGTCCTTTGATAATGCGCTCGAGCTGCTCGTCATGGGCGGCTACTCGGTGGCGCACGCGGTGATGATGATGATTCCCGAGGCGTGGGAGAACCACACGCTGATGGATCCCAGCCGGCGCGCGTTCTACGAATACCACGCCGCCATGATGGAGCCCTGGGACGGGCCGGCCTCGATCACCTTCACCGACGGGCGCCAGATCGGCGCCACGCTGGATCGCAACGGCCTGCGACCCTCGCGCTACATCGTCACCGACGACGATCTGGTCATTATGGGTTCGGAATGCGGGTGCCTGCCGGTGCCCGAGGAACGCATCATCAAGAAATGGCGCCTCCAGCCCGGCAAGATGTTCCTGGTCGACCTCGAGAAGGGCCGCATCGTCGATGACAAGGAGCTCAAGGATTCGCTCGCCGGCAGCAAGCCTTACGCCGACTGGATCGAGCGCATCCGCGTGAAGCTTGACGACCTGCCGGCGCCCAAGGAGGGCCGCGAGGCATCCAGGGCGGCGTTGCTCGACCGGCAGCAGGCCTTCGCCTACACGCAGGAGGACGTCAAGTTCCAGATGATGCCGATGGCGCAAACCGGGGACGACCCGGTCGGCTCGATGGGCAATGATTCGCCGTTGGCGGTGCTGTCGAGCAAGAACAAGACGCTGTACCACTACTTCAAGCAGCTCTTTGCGCAAGTGACCAATCCGCCGATCGACCCGATCCGCGAAGAGTTGGTGACGTCCCTGGTTTCCTTCGTCGGACCCAAGCCCAATCTGCTGGGCATCGACGAGATGAACCCGCCTTTGCGTCTCGAAGTCTCGCAGCCGGTGCTCGATGTCGAGCGCATCGAGGCGATCCGCCACGTCGAGCGCTTTACCGACGGCAAGTTCAAATCCTACGAACTCGACATCACGTATCCGCTCGCGTGGGGCAAGGAGGCCATCGAGGCGCGGCTCGCCTCGCTCTGCGCTCAGGCGGAGGACGCAGTGCGTGCGGGCTATTCGATCCTCATCATTTCAGACCGCAAGATCGACCGCGACCATGTCGCGATCCCGGCGTTGCTCGCGCTCTCCGCGATCCACCAGCACTTGACCAACAAGGGTCTGCGGACTTCGACTGGCCTCGTGGTCGAGACCGGCTCGGCACGCGAAGTACACCACTTCGCGCTGCTCGGCTGCTATGGCGCGGAAGCCGTGCATCCGTACCTGGCGCTCGAGACGCTGGTCGACTTGGCCGAGCGCGGCGAGCTGGGTGCGGACGTGAACGGCAAGAAGGCATGCCAGAACTTCACCAAGGCGATCGGCAAGGGGCTCAAGAAGGTCATGTCCAAGATGGGCATCTCGACCTACATGTCCTATACCGGCGCGCAGATCTTCGAGGCGGTCGGCCTTGCGCGCCCGCTCATCGACAAGTACTTCACGGGGACCACGTCGTCGGTCGAAGGCATCGGCGTGTTCGAGGTGGCCGAGGAGGCGATCCGCGTCCATCGCGAGGCGTTCGACGAGGACAACCCGGTGCTCAAGGGCGCCCTCGATGCCGGCGGCGAGTACCACTGGCGCGTGCGCGGTGAGGAGCACATGTGGACGCCGGACGCGATTGCCAAGCTGCAGCACTCGACGCGGCAGAACTCCTACCAGACCTACAAGGAGTACGCGCGCATCATCAACGAGCAATCGACACGCCAGATGACGTTCCGCGGCCTGTTCGAATTTCGCCTCGGCAACCGCAAGCCGATTCCGATCGAGGACGTCGAGCCGGCGAGCGAAATCGTCAAGCGCTTCGCCACCGGAGCGATGTCGCTTGGCTCGATCTCGACCGAGGCGCATACCACGCTCGCGGTCGCGATGAACCGCATCGGTGGCAAGTCGAACACCGGCGAGGGCGGCGAGGACCGTCGCCGCTACGCGGTCATCAGGTCCGGCGAGACGCTCGCCTCGCGTCTGGGCAAGGACCGTGTCGAGGCCGATATCGTCCTCAAGGAAGGCGACTCGCTCAAATCGAAAATCAAGCAGGTCGCCTCGGGGCGCTTCGGTGTCACGGCGGAGTATCTGTCGAGCGCCGAGCAGATCCAGATCAAGATGGCGCAGGGCGCCAAGCCTGGGGAGGGCGGCCAACTGCCCGGACGCAAGGTCTCGGACTACATCGCCGAGCTGCGCTACTCAACGCCTGGTGTGGAGCTGATTTCTCCTCCGCCGCATCACGACATCTACTCGATCGAGGATTTGGCGCAGCTGATCCACGATTTGAAGAACGCCAATCCGGCGGCCTCGATCTCGGTCAAGCTGGTGTCGGAAGTCGGCGTGGGCACGGTCGCGGCGGGCGTCGCCAAGGCAAAGTCCGATCACGTGACCATTTCCGGCCACGATGGCGGCACCGGAGCGTCACCGTGGAGCTCCATCAAGCACGCGGGCACGCCGTGGGAGCTTGGACTCGCCGAGACGCAGCAGACGCTGGTGCTGAATCGGCTTCGCGGGCGCATCGCGGTTCAAGTCGACGGCCAGCTCAAGACCGGCCGCGACGTGGTGATCGGGGCCATCCTGGGAGCCGACGAGTTCGGCTTCGCCACTGCGCCGCTGGTGGTCGAGGGCTGCATCATGATGCGCAAGTGCCACCT
>JBFKUL010000055.1:0-14325 GCA_041635755.1 Burkholderiales bacterium
CATGCCGAGCTGGCTCACCCAGAAGAAGGTCGGGGTGCGCATCGGCGTCAGGCCCATCGCCAGGTTGATGGCGAAGAACGGGATCGCCGGGATCAGCCGCAGCGTGAACAGGTAGAACGCGCCTTCGCGCTCGATGCCCGCGTTGATGGTGCGCAGGCTGTGGCCGAAGCGGCTTTGCACCCAGTCGCGCAGCACGAAGCGCGATACGACGAAAGCGAGCGTCGCGCCGATGGTCGAGGCGAAGGATACGATCACCGTGCCCCACAGCAGTCCGAAGATGGCGCCCGCGATCAGGGTCATGAGCGCGGCGCCGGGCAGCGACAGGCCGGTGACCGCAACGTAGACCAGAAAGAAGGCGAGCACCGTCTGGGTCGGGTGCATCGCGTAGTAATCGAGAATGGCCGATTGCTGCGCCTTGACGTTCTCGAAGGTCAGGGCGGTCGGGCCGCCGGCAATGAAGAATGCCGCCACCAGCAGCACGACGACCGCGACGACGATGACCTTCATTCTGCTCATGCGAACCTCTCCCCGGGCCGCCTGGCGCCGCCACCTCTAGAGCGCAACGCTCGGCTCGGTGCGCCTCGTTTCGTCTTGTTGTTCCAGCCGCAGCGCCTCGCCGAGGCGATAGCGCGGACCATTCACGATGCGAGCATGGTACGACAAATGCGCGTCGGACCCCGAAGGCCACTGCTCGACGAAACGCCTCTCCCAAGCGAAGGCGTCGAACTCGATCGGCACCGCTTCGATATGAAGCGCCCCGGCGCGCGCGCCGTACAGCGCGCTGGTGCCCGGGCGCACCGAGATGCGGGTCGCCAGACCGTAGCGCGTGCCGGCGAAATTCGGCATCCCGGCGGCGCCGTTGTTTGCGATGACGCGTCCGTTGCTCTTGGCACCAAAACGCTGCAGCACCGGCAGGCACGTGTGGCTCGACGCAAATACGCGCGCCGAGCAGCGCTCGAAGGCACGCTGGGCCGCCGCCACGCCGTCCCGGGTGGCCAGCCGCTCCTGCGAGAAGCTCCAGCCGGCGAGCGACTCGGCGTCGCCATGCACCACCACGACGCGCTCCGCGCCGACCTCGACAACGAGCGCCATCGGCAACCGGGCGAGCGCCGCAAGCGCCTCTGGGAATCCGCGCGCGGTCCCACGCAAGCGTTCGATGATGCGGTTCGAGCGATCGACCTCGGTATCGCTCACCCACTGCGGGTAGCCGCAACCGCAGCCGGCGGCCGCGTCCGGCTGGGAGAGCTCGGTCTCGACGTTGCCGCGGGTCGCGTAATGACGCAGCACCGCCTCGTTGACACGGTTGAAGTCGGCGCCATGGATGTCGAACCAGTGAAAGTCGCCGTTGAACACCAAGGCCTTCGGGCCCGTCTCGCGCTCGAACGCCGCGAGCAGGGCCTCCAGCGCGAAGACGTTGCCGTACAGCCCGCCTGCCACCCACAACGATTCGGTGCGCAGCGTCGCCGGTCCCTCGAGCGCAGCAGTGCCGTAGCGGTAGGACAACGGGCAGGCGCGCCCTGGCGACGCAGCCGGCTCAACCATCCAGCGCGCCCCCGCAGGAGGAACCCTGCCCGGCGGTGCAGCCATAGCAGTGATCGCGCACGGTTACCGGGTTTCCCGCGAGATCGCGCCCGATCAGGTCGGCAACATGCGCGCGCTTGCGTCCGTCGAGCCTGAGCGGCAGCTCGAGCATCTGGTTGAAGTCGCAGTCGTACACGTAGCCCTGCCAGTCGACCGACACGAGCGAGCGGCACATCACCCCGGCAAGATTCTCGTCGCGGTGCGCGCGATGCAACAGCGCCATGTACGCGTTGAACTGGCCCTTGGAGACGAGCGTCGAGCCGAAGCGCTGAATCGGCATGTTGGCGAGCGTGAACAGTCGGTTGAACGAAACGCCATAGCGCTCGCCGAGCACGCGCTTGTACTCGGCCTCGAGCGGCGCCTGCGCCGGGGGCAGCGTCGGCCCCTGCGGGTTGTACACGAGGTTGAGCTCGAGGCCGCTTCCTCCGCGGCCATAACCGAGCGCATTCAGGCTCGCCATCGCACGCAGGCTGCGCTCGAACACGCCCTTGCCGCGCTGGTGATCGACGTTCTCCTCAAGGTAGCAGGGAAGCGACGCGATGACCTCGACGCGCTGCGCGGCGAGAAACTCCGCCAGGCCCTCCTGGCCCGGCTCTTCGAGGATCGTCAGGTTGCAGCGATCGATGACGTGCACGCCCAGCTCGCGCGCGCGCAGCACCAGCTCGCGAAAATGGGGGTTGAGCTCGGGCGCGCCGCCCGTCAGATCGAGCTGCTTGACGCCGGAGACATCGATGAGCGCGAGCACATCGGTGATCGTCTCGCGCGACATCATCTCGGTGCGGTTCGGGCCGGCGTTCACGTGGCAATGCACGCAGCTCTGGTTGCACTTGTAGCCCAGGTTCACCTGCAGGGTCTCGACCCGGGCGCGCCGGATCGCGGGAAAGCCGTAGTGGCGCATCAAGGGCAGGGTCGCGTGCATGGGGCTCGTCGCAATGCGGGGTACGGATTGGTCGACGCGGCGTCCGAAAGCTTACATCGCGGAACGCGGCGCGCGCCTGCCCGGGCGGCGCCTTCAGAGCAGGTTCGGCGTTTGCTCGGGGCGATCGTCGAGCAGCGTGACCAGACGCACGCTGGTCGAGCGCAGCCGCTGCGAAAGCATCAGCACCAGCTCCATCAGGATCTTCGCGCCGAGGATCGGCTGCTCGACGATGATGCGTGCGAGGCTCTCGCGGTCGAGCACCGCGATCAGCGTGGGTTCGGCCGCGATGCAAGTGGCGAAGCGCGCCTCGCCGTCGATCATCGACATCTCGCCCAGCGTGCGGCCCGCCTCCACCACCGCGATCACGCGGGGCGTGTTCCAGCGGTCGCGCTTCTGCACCTCGACCCGGCCATCGACGACCATCAGCATGAAGTCGCCGCCGTCGCCTTCGCGAATGATCTCGGTGCCGAGATCGGCGCTGTACACGGTCATGAAATGCGCCAGCAGCCGCACCTCCGCCGGGGAGAAATTCTCCAGCAGCGGGCACTTCGGAATGAGCGCGTGAATCTGGCCCGAAAACTTGGTCGCATCGCCCAGGAACTCGAGGTGCGCGAGCTGCGGAATGCGGTCGGCCATGTTGGGCTCGGGCGCGGTCACGTCTCATTATGCCGACGCTGCCCCGGGGACTCAAACGTGACCTTTTACTCCGGGCGTCCAAAGCGGCGCAGGTCCGGTGACCGCCACCTCCGGCTCATACGGCGGCCGCTCGCGCGACCCATGAAACCCCGACAACCACCAGCCTCGCGCGCAAAGGCCTGACCCCGCGAGCTCAAGCGCGCCTGGCGCCCGCTGTCGCACGGCGCTTCTTGACCGCGCCGGCAAGCGTCTCGAGCACCTGCGTGGACGCTTCCCAACCCAGGCAAGGATCGGTCAGGCTTTGCCCGAACGTCAGCGCACGCCCCGGGGTGAGCTCCTGGCGTCCTTCAACCAGATGCGACTCGATCATCGCGCCGATGATGCGCGGCTCGCCTGCCGCGACCTGCGCCGCGACCTCCCTGCACACTTCGGTCTGGCGCCGATAGTCCTTGCTGCTGTTGGCATGCGAGAAGTCGACCATCAAACGCTGCTCGAGCCCGGCGGCGCCGAGCACCTTGCAGGCGGCGGCAATGCTCGCTGCATCGTAGTTCGGGCTCTTGCCGCCGCGCAGGATGATGTGACAGTCCTCGTTGCCGCGCGTCTCGACGATCGCGACCTGCCCGCTCTTGTGTACCGAGAGGAAGTGGTGCTTCTGGCGCGCGGCGAGAATCGCGTCCACGGCAATCTTCACATTGCCGTCGGTGCCGTTCTTGAAGCCCACCGCGGCCGAAAGCCCTGAGGCGAGCTCCCGGTGCACCTGCGATTCGGTGGTGCGCGCGCCGATCGCGCCCCAGGACACGAGATCGCCGATGTACTGCGGCGAGATGACATCCAGAAACTCGCAACCGGCGGGCACATTCATCTGGTTGATGCGCACCAGCAGGTCGCGCGCGATGCGCAGACCCTCGTTGATGCGGAAGCTGCCGTTCAGGTACGGATCGTTGATCAGCCCCTTCCAGCCGACCGTGGTGCGAGGCTTCTCGAAATACACGCGCATCAGCACCTCGAGCTCGCCGTCGTGGCGTCGCCGCTCGGTAGCGAGGCGCTCCGCGTAAGCGAGTGCTGCGGCCGGATCGTGGATCGAGCACGGGCCCATCACCACCAGCATGCGGTCCGAGTGCCCGTGGAGGATCTCGCGCACCTTGCGCCGCGTCTCGGCGATCAGCGTCTCGGCCGGCGTGCCCTGGATCGGGAAGAAGCGGATCAGGTGCTCGGGCGGGGGCAGCGGGACGATGTTGTCGATGCGCTCGTCGTCGGTGAGCGAGGTCTTGTCCCCGGGGAGCGAGGTGAGGTAACTGTCGGTCGGCGTCGTCATGGCGTTTACTCGTCTCGAAGTACAAAAAAAAACCGCCAGGCTTTGGGCACTGGCGGTTTCCGGTGTTCGTTTCGGGGTGTGGCTAGCCGGTCCCTTCCGCCAGTGGACGGGGGAAATAAAAGCCGAACCAGAAGAAGAAATGCCGTTTCATCGCTACCCTCGCAGTCATTCAAGCATGAACCCGAGCGCCTTGGCAAGGCTTCAGCGCGGCCACAGCACCATCTGCGTGCAGCGAAACAACGCCAGCCGGGTGCCCCCGCCCTCGAGGGTCACGAGCGCGTCCCAGACCTGCGTGGTACGCCCGAGGTGCAGGGGGATCGCGCGGCACTGCAGGGCACCTTCCCGCGTCGTACCGAGGAAGTTTGTCTTCAGCTCGATGGTGGTGAAGCCCGAGGCGCCCTGCGGCAGATGAGCGACGCAACCGTAGCCGCAAGAGGTGTCCGCCAGCGCGATCACCGAGGCCGCATGCAGGAACCCGTTCGGGGCCATCAGTTCTGGCCGCACCTCGAGCCGGCTCTCGACCCCCTCCTCGCCCACCGCCAGGATCGTCAGCCCGACCAGCCCCGGCAAGTGGCCGGTGCCGCGGGCGTTAAATACTTCGGCAGTCATTTCGGATCGAAAAGTTCTGGTCATCGGTGTCTCCACGCACGGCCTGCGGCGGGCTCAACTATATGTCGGGCCGCATTGGCAGTCGGGTGGCCCGGCTGCCAAGCCGACGGACGGCGTCCACCGCGGACTTTCGGCCGCGTTTAATGGTCTGAGTCTTGCTAGTCTCTTGATGGGCATGTTAGGTTTTTCGTGCGGAAGTGCCGCCGAAAACCATGGAGGTCGAACAAATGTCGGCAAAGGTCGCTCATCCGGCCGCGGGACCTGGTGGATCGCTCGCCAGCGGGAGCATCCCGATCGCGGGCTTTCGCGATGTCTACCAGGTCACGGACGTCGACAAGGCGCTGCAGGAGCTGCCGCCCTCCGCCAACGAGTCGCTGCGCGCCATTTACGAGAAGATGATGCGCCTGGGCGGCCAGCGTTTCACGGTCAAGCCTTCGACGATGCCGGCGATGGACGCGCTGCTCGAGGAGCTGCCGAATTTCGCCGAGGTACTCGAGGATATCCGCAAGCACCTCGCGCTGTGCATCGACTCGAACGACTCGGTCGAGCTGCCGCCGATCCTGCTGCTGGGCGTGCCCGGCATCGGCAAGACCCATTTCGCCAAGCGCGTCTCGCAGCTGCTCGGGACGGGCTTCGGCTTTGTGCCGATGAGCTCGCTGACCGCGGGATGGATTCTGTCCGGGGCCTCGTCCCAGTGGAAGAATGCCAAGCCGGGCAAGGTTTTTGACACCTTCCTGAACGGCGAGTACGCGAACCCCGTGATGGTGGTCGACGAGATCGACAAGGCGAGCAGCGACGGGCAGTACGACCCGCTCGGCGCGCTCTACGCGCTGCTCGAAGCGGAGACGGCGATCCGATTCGTCGACGAATTCGTCGAGATCCCGATCGACGCCTCGGGAGCGGTCTGGTTTGCCACGGCAAACGACGCGGCGCGCATTCCGGAGCCGATCCTGAACCGCATGAACGTCTACGAGATCAATCCACCCGACGCGCAGGGCGCCGCGAACATCGCGCTCGCCATCTACCGCGAGATCCGCGGCGCGCACGACTGGGGCAAGCGTTTTCCGGAAGCCCCCTCGCAGGCAGTGCTCGAGAAGCTCGCCGGGCTCTCGCCGCGCGAAATGCGGCGCGCGGTGCACGCCGGTTTCGGCAACGCCAAGGTCGCCGGCCGCGACGAGCTCAGCCCCGAGGACGTTCAAGACAGCCGCGGCGCCAAGCGGCAGCGCATCGGTTTCTAGCGCGTTTGGTGTCCGCGCGCCTCGGCGCGCGGCGCGAAGTGGCGCTAGGTATAGGCGAGCAGGCGCCCGCAGGCGAGCACGCTCACCCAGAGCAGCAGCGAGAGCGCGGCCGCGGCCCGCGCGGCGGCCGGCGGCATCGCATCGGTGTCCCAGGCGGCCGCGCCGCGGAACACGCCCGCATGAAACACGGCCGCGTTCACGCCCGCGGCGAGAATCAAGCTGATCTTGAGCGCGAACACCGGGCTTGCAATGAAGTCGCTCGCATGCGCCACGAACATCGCCAGGCCGCTCGGCACGATCAGCACGAAGCTCGCGATGCTCCATGGCAGCACGTGCGCGGCAAAGCGGCGCACCGGGATCGAACGCGACAGGCCGAGCAGGCGCAAGTCGAGCACCGCGATCGAGCCCACCAGCAGCGCAATGCCGAGCAGGTGCACCACCTCGACCGCCGGGTAGAGCCACAGCGACTTGCGCATCGCCTCGCCCAGCGCGCTGGCCTCGATCGAGCCCACGGGCGTCATGCCGGATCCGGGACTAGCGCAACTCCACCGTCTTGTCGGCGACCGAGATGCGCTCCGCGCGCAACTCCTCGGTCTTGTCCCGGTTCGGATAGCCCTCGACGGTTATCATGGTCCCCGCCACCAGGGCTTCGCGCGCCAGGCCGCGTCGGTCCATGCGCGAGGGCGGTGCGAGCACCACGTGCCAGACCTTGCCCTGCGCCTCGAGGCGCACGTAGCCGTGCGGATGCTCGTAGCCGGATTCAAGCACCTTGCCCGCGAGCTTGAGCGGCTTGTCCTGGTCATACTCGCTCCAGCCGTGGTGCGCCTGCAGCGCGAGCGGCAGCGCGGCAAGCGCCGTAGCCATCAGCATTCGTGTCATGTCAGCGTCCTCGACTTGAGCCAGTCCGCCACCGCGAGACCGGTGCCGAAGTCCCATGGGCGCAGCTTGTGCGGCGCGATCCTGCGGTAGGCGGCGAGCTCCTCGTTCAGCCGGATGGTGCCCGCCGCCGGCACATGGTACGCGATGATGAGCTCGTTGCGGCGCTCGAAAGGATATACGCCGACGAAGTGCGTGGCGGACGCTTCGAGATCGAGCTCCTCGCGCACCTCGCGCACGACGCCCGAGGCCGGCGTCTCGCCCTTTTCCAGAAAGCCGGTGATCAGCCCGAACATCTTCTCGGGCCAGTCCCTGTTGCGCGCCAGGATCACCTCGCCCTCGTGCTCGACGATCGCCGCCACCACCGGCACCGGGTTGTCCCAGTGCACGTAGCCGCAGGCGCAAGCGCGGCGCTGGTCCGCGCGCGCGGCGAGCGGCGCCGCGCACTGCGGGCAGAACCTATACGCGCTCGCCAACCCAGGCCTTCACCGACTGCAGCGCCGCCGGCAGCTTGCCCGGCTCGGTGCCGCCGGCCTGCGCCATGTCCGCGCGCCCGCCGCCCTTGCCGCCGACCTGCTGCGCAACGAAATTGACCAGCTCGCCGGCCTTCACCCTGGCGGTGAGGTCCGCGGTGACGCCCGCTACGAGCGAAACTTTGTCGCCGTTTACCGAGCCGAGCACGATGGCGGCCGACTTGAGCCGGTCCTTGAGCTTGTCAAGCGTCTCGCGCAGGGTCTTTGCGTCGGCGCCGTCGAGCGCTGCGGCGAGCACCTTGGCGCCCTTCACCTCGACGGCCTGCTCCGCCAGATCCTCGCCCTGGCTCGAGGCGAGCTTCGATTTCATGCGCGCGAGCTCGCGCTCGAGCTGGCGCACGCTGTCGAGCACCTGGGCGATCTTCGCGCCGACCTCGGTCGCCGGCGACTTGAGTGCGGCCGCCGCCTCGTGCAGGCGTGTTTCCTGCTCCTGCACCCAGGCGAGCGCGCCCTCGCCGGTGACCGCCTCGACGCGCCGGATGCCGGCGGCGACGCCCGACTCGGACACGATCTTGAAGAAGCCGATGTCGCCGGTGCGCGTGACGTGCGTGCCGCCGCAAAGCTCGGTCGAGACATCCCCCATCGTCAGCACCCGCACCTCGTCGCCGTACTTGTCGCCGAAAAACGCCAGCGCGCCCGCCTTGATCGCATCGTCGAACTTCATGATGCGCGCGCCTACCTCGAGGTTGCGGCGCACGGCGCCGTTCACCAGCGCCTCGACCTTGCGGATCTCCTCCGCGCTCATCGGCTGCGAGTGCGAGAAGTCGAAGCGCGTGCGGTTGGCGTCGACCAGCGAGCCTTTCTGCTGCACATGCTTGCCGAGCACGCTGCGCAGGGCCGAATGCATCAGGTGCGTGGCCGAGTGGTTCCACATCGTGCGCCTGCGCGACGCGACATCGACCTGCGCGCGCAGCTCGTCGCCGACCTTGAGCCGCCCGGTCATCTGCCTGCCGTGGTGGCCGAACACCTCGGCCTGAATCTTCTGCGTGTCGGCCACCGCAAAGGTGCCCGCCGGACCGACCATCTCGCCGCGGTCGCCCACTTGACCGCCGGATTCGGCATAAAAGGGCGTTTTGTCGAGCACCACGACGCCGCGATCGCCCGCCTCGAGCGCTTCGACCTGCGTGCCCTCGCGATACAGCGCGATTGCCTTGGCGCGCAGTTCGAGCATGTCGTAGCCGAGGAACTCGGTTCTGCCGCCCGCATAGTCGAGCCCGGCGCTCGCCGAGAAGCGGCTCGCTGCGCGCGCGCGTTCGCGCTGCGCTTCCATCGCCGCTTCGAAGCCGGCCATGTCGATACGCACGTCGCGCTCACGGCAGATATCGGCGGTCAGATCGACCGGGAAGCCGAAGGTGTCGTACAGGCGAAACACGGTCTCGCCGTCGAGCAGCTTTTCGCCGGAGGCAAGCGCGCCCTCGAGCACGCCCATGCCGTTCTCGAGCGTCTCGGCGAAGCGCTCCTCCTCCTGCTTGAGGATCTGCGCGACGTGGAACTTGCCGGCGCTCAATTCCGGGTAGGCCGCGCCCATGACGCGATCGAGGTCGGCGACGATCTTGTGGAAGAACGGCCTCTTCTGGCCGAGCTTGTAGCCGTGACGAATAGCGCGCCGGATGATGCGCCGGAGCACGTAACCGCGTCCCTCGTTGCCCGGAATCACGCCGTCCACGATCAGAAAGCTGCAGGCGCGGATGTGGTCGGCGATCACGTTCAGCGATGGGTTCTTGTGCGTGCTCACGCCGGTTTCGCGCGCGGCCGCCTTGATCAGGTCCTGGAACAGATCGATCTCGTAGTTCGAATGCATGTGCTGCAGCACTGCGGCGATGCGCTCGAGGCCCATGCCAGTGTCGACCGAGGGCTTGGGCAGCGGATGCATTACGCCCTTCTCGTCGCGGTTGAACTGCATGAATACGAGGTTCCAGATCTCGATGTAGCGGTCGCCGTCCGCCTCCGGCGAACCCGGCGGGCCGCCGGGAATGCCTTCGCCATGGTCATAGAAGATCTCGCTGCACGGGCCGCACGGACCGGTGTCGGCCATCTGCCAGAAGTTGTCGGACTGGTACTTCTGGCCGCCAGGCTTGTCGCCGATGCGCACGATGCGGCTCCTGGGCACGCCGATGTCTTTCGCCCAGATGTCGTAGGCCTCGTCGTCGGTCTGGTAGACGGTGACCCAGAGCCGGTCCTTGGGCAGCTTGTAGACGTTGGTCAGCAGGTCCCAAGAGTACGGGATCGCTTCCTTCTTGAAATAGTCGCCGAACGAGAAATTGCCCAGCATCTCGAAGAAGGTGTGGTGGCGCGCGGTGTAGCCGACGTTCTCGAGGTCATTGTGCTTGCCGCCGGCGCGCACGCAGCGCTGCGAGGTCGTGGCGCGCGAGTACGGGCGCTTCTCTTTGCCGAGAAACACGTCCTTGAACTGCACCATGCCCGAGTTGGTGAACAGCAGCGTCGGATCGTTTGCGGGCACGAGCGGGCTCGAGGCGACGATGGCGTGGCCCTTGGCCTTGAAGTACTCGAGAAAACTCGTGCGGATGTCGGCGCTTTTCATCATGCAACGCGGGTCAAGAGCAACCGCTCATTGTAAAGGAAGCCCCCGGGGCGGCCGACCCCTGAGCGCTCCCGAGTTACGCCGCCAGCCGTCCGTACTTAGCGAGCCGCAGACGGATCGCGCCCTGCGTGCGCTGGTGCGCTGCCGCCAGCTCGCCGAGCGAGCGGCCGGCATCGAACGCGGCGAGCAGACTGCGATCCTCGGCCTCGCTCCACGGTGCGCCCATGTTGCGCGGCTGCTCGGCGCGGCGCCGCTCGGCGCGCCCGGATTGCTCGAGCGCGGCAGCCGCCGCGTAGAGCGCGCGCACCATGGTCGGCCGCTGGTAGGCGCTTTCGCGCGGGAACATCTCCCCGCTGTCCGGGTCGATGCCCTCGGCGAGCGAACGCACGATCGCCAATGCCTGATTCGGGTCCATCCCTATCACCCCCTTTGCGCGTGTCGCGTCTTCTGCTCAACGCAATCACTCGGTCGGCGGATGACAGTGATGCTCGAGTGCGACCTACGCGATATCGGCGCACTCAATCGACGAAGCGCACACGTCCCGCGAACGCCGCCGGATCCCAGAAACGGAACGCCTCGCCGCGCTTGAGGCGGCGCTCGGCCTCGGCCTCCTTCTTCTCGACGTTCTTGAGGTTCTTCGCCACGGCGCGCGTCTCGGCGAGGGGAACGGCCACGACGCCGTCGCGGTCACCAACCACCATGTCGCCCGGGCCGACGAACACGCCGCCGCAGGTGACCCCGGTATTGATCTCGCCCGGTCCGTTGCGAAACCCCGAATTCGGCGTCACCCCGCGCGCGAAAATCGGCAAGCCCGTTCGCAGCAGCCCCGGCACGTCGCGCACCAGCCCGTCGCAAACGACTGCCGCGACGCCTTTGCGTTTCGCAACGTGGGCCCAGATGTCGCCGACGGTGGCGGAGCCGCGGCTGCCGGCAGTGCCGATGACGATGACGTCACCCGGCTTGACGTAATCGAGGATCGCCATCGCGGCGAGAATATCGGAAGGCGCACAGAACGCGGTCACCGCGGCGCCGCAGAAGCGCATTTCGGGCACCAGCGGCTTGATGCCGAAATCGAGGCAGCCGCGACCGTTGTAGGCATCGGTGACGAAGCCGCTCGGGCGCCCCTCGAACGCGGCACGCAGGCTGGACGTGGGACGGCGGATCTTGCGGCGAATGCTGAGCGCGATGGGTTCTCCGATCATGGCGTAGTACCTCCGGCGAGTGAATGGGCTCGGGCGAGCCCGCGCATCATAGCGCGCCGGTCCGGCGGTGCTCGCGCCTCAATCCTCGTCGGCATCGCGCCCGAGCGCGGCGCGAATCACTTCTGCCGAAAAACCGCGCTGCTGGAGAAAGCGCACGCGCTTGGCGCGCTCCTCGCGCGTCGCGGGCGCCGAGGCGTAGCGCCTGCGAAGGATGCTGCGCGCGCGCCCCAGGTCACCGGCGCGCGCCGTCTCCGCGATGCGCTCGGCAGTTTCCTGGGCAATGCCCTTGGAACGCAAATCGAGCCGGATGCGCGCCGCGCCGTACTTGCGCGCGAGCACATGTGCGCGCTCTTCGGCATAGCGTTCGTCGGACAGTTGCGCGCGCCGCGCCAAATCGTCGAGCAGCGCCTCGAGCGCCTCGCGCGAACCGGCGCGCGGCGCGAGCTTGCGGGCGAGCTCGGCGCGGGAGTGCTCGCGCCGCGCGAGCAGGCGCAGCGCACGCGCCTTGAGCTCCTGCGCCGTGTCCGGTGCGGCGGGATCGCTACGGCCCCGCCGCATGGTCTACCCTCGCTTGCGCGCCGGCGCGGGAGCCTGCTCCTGCTCCTCTTGCTCCTCGTTCGCGGCCGCGGCCACCGGAAGCGGCAACGCGATGCCCGCTGCTTCGCGGATCTTCATCTCGATCTCGCGCGCCAGCTCCGGATTATCCTTGAGGAATTCGCGTGCGTTGTCCTTGCCCTGGCCGAGCCGGTCGCCGTTGTAGGCGTACCAGGCGCCGGTCTTCTCGAGCACCTTGTGCAGCGCACCGAGCTCGAGGATCTCGCCCTCGCGCGAAATGCCCGAGCCGTACATGATGTCGAACTCGGCTTGGCGAAACGGCGGCGCGACCTTGTTCTTCACCACCTTGACGCGCGTCTCGGAGCCGGTCACCTCGTCGCCCTTCTTGATCGAGCCGATGCGGCGGATGTCCATACGCACCGAGGCGTAGAACTTGAGCGCGTTGCCTCCGGTGGTGGTCTCGGGGTTGCCGAACATGACGCCGATCTTCATGCGAATCTGGTTGATGAAAATGACCAGCGTGTTGGTGCGCTTGATGTTGGCGGTAAGCTTTCTCAACGCCTGGCTCATAAGGCGCGCCTGCAGACCCATCTGCGGCTCGCCCATTTCGCCCTCGATCTCGGCTTTCGGCGTGAGCGCCGCCACCGAGTCGATCACGATCACGTCGACCGCGCCCGAGCGCACCAGCATGTCGGCGATCTCGAGCGCCTGCTCGCCGGTGTCGGGCTGCGAGATCAGCAGCTCGTCGATGTTGACGCCGAGCTTGGCTGCATATTGCGGGTCGAGCGCGTTCTCCGCGTCGATGAAGGCCGCGGTGCCGCCCATCTTCTGCATCTCGGCCACCACCTGAAGCGTGAGTGTGGTCTTGCCCGAGGACTCGGGTCCATAGATCTCGCACACCCGGCCGCGCGGCAAACCGCCCACGCCGAGCGCGAGATCGAGGCCCAGGGAGCCGGTCGAGACGACCTGCACGTCCTTCACGGCCTCGGAGTCCATGCGCATGATCGAGCCCTTGCCGAACTGCTTTTCGATCTGCGAAAGCGCCGCGGCCAGGGCTTTTGATTTGTTATCGTCCATGATGTCCCTCTGTTCTTGTGCCGTTGGCATCTGCGGCAGGCGGTTCCCCCAAGGGGCCGGACCCGGGCCAACACCGGATACTGTATAAACGTCCATGTATTCTAACGGTTGACGCGGTGCTGTCAACGGCCGCGGTGTAGCATTCGGCCTTCCCCAATCAGAACAATCCCTTGGAGATCGGCATGGCGAAAATCGCGTTTCTCGGCATGGGCGTCATGGGCTATCCCATGGCCGGCCACCTGGCGAAAAAGGGTAGCCACGACGTCACCGTCTACAACCGCTCGGCGGCCAAAGCGGCGCAATGGGCGAAGGAGTACGGCGGCAAGACCGCGGCCAGCCCGCGCGAAGCGGCCAAGGACTGCGAGTTCGTGATGATGTGCGTCGGCAACGACGACGACGTGCGCTCGGTCGCCTACGGCGACAACGGCGCCCTCGCCGGAATGAAAAAGGGTGCGATCCTGGTCGACCACACCACCGCCTCGGCGATCCTCGCCCGCGAGCTCGACGCCCAGTGCAAAGAGAAGGGTCTGGGCTTCGTCGACGCCCCGGTCTCTGGCGGCCAGGCGGGCGCCGTTAACGGCCAGCTCGGCATCATGTGCGGGGGCAGCGAGGCGAGCTTCGGCAAGGTCAAGCCGGCGCTGGATCTGTACGCCAAGAGCTGCGTGCTGATCGGGCCGCCGGGCGCCGGCCAGCTCACCAAGATGGTGAACCAGATTGCCATCGCCGGTCTGCTGCAGGGCCTTGCGGAGGCGATCAACTTCGGCAAGCGCTCGGGGCTCGACATGGACAAGGTCCTGTCGGTCATTTCCAAGGGCGCGGCCCAGTCCTGGCAGATGGACAATCGCTGGAAGCCGATGAACGAGGTCAAGTTCGATGGCTTCGGTTTCGCCGTCGACTGGATGCGCAAGGACCTCGGCATGTGCCTGGAGGAAGCGAAGAAAAACGGCGCCCGCCTGCCGGTCGCGGCGCTGGTCGACCAGTTCTATGCACAAGTGCAGGCGCGCGGCGGCAAGCGCTGGGATACCTGCTCGCTGATGCAGCTGCTCGCCAAGGACTGAACCGCGGACGGCCCGCTCGGCATGGCCACCGTCGCCCCATCCTCGGCGCCGGCCGGCGCCGAGCCGCGCGCGGCCTATCCGCACTTCCTCGCTATTGCGACCCGCTGGCAGGACACCGACGCCTACGGGCACGTCAACAACGTCGTCTACTACAGCTTCTTCGATACCGTCATCAACCGCTACC
>JBFKUL010000056.1:0-14263 GCA_041635755.1 Burkholderiales bacterium
CATGATGGGCTCGATGCATACCGGGCTCGAAGCGCGGCCGGACGGCATGGGTCGCCTCGCGGCGTTCTACGCCGAACGGGCGCGCGGCGGCGCGGCGATCATCGTCACCGGCGGATTCTCGCCGAACGACGAGGGCGAGCTCGGCCCGCATCGCGCGCAGGTGAGCACGGCCGAGGATGCGGAGCGCCACCGCGTCATCCCGAAGGCGGTGCACGAGGCCGGGGGACGGATCTGCCTGCAGGTGCTGCATTCGGGCCGCTACGGCTTTCACGAGAAGATCGTCGCACCTTCGGCGGTGAAATCGCCGATCAACCCGCACACTCCGCGCGAGCTCGCGCCCGCGGAGATCGAGCGCACCATCGACGCTTTCGCCGCGAGTGCCAAGCTCGCGCAGGTCGCGGGCTACGACGGCGTCGAGATCATGGCCTCCGAGGGCTACCTGATCACCCAGTTCCTGGCGCTTCGCACCAACCACCGCCGGGACGACTGGGGCGGGCCGCTCGAGAACCGGATGCGCTTCGCCACCGAGATCGTGCGCCGCACGCGCGCTGCGACCGGACGCAATTTCATCATCGTCTATCGCATTTCGGCGCTCGACCTGGTCGAGGGTGGCCTGAGCGGCGAGGAGACGGTCGAAGTCGCGCGCGCCGTGGAAGCGGCCGGCGCGACCATTCTCAACACGGGTATCGGCTGGCATGAAGCAAAAATCCCGACAATCGCGCAGGCGGTACCGCGCGGCGGCTTCGCGTGGGCGACCCGGCGGCTAAAGCAGGCGGTGAAGATCCCGCTCATCGCCTCGAACCGCATCAACGCGCCCGAGGTGGCCGAGGAGATCGTCGCGCGCGGCGACGCCGACATGGTCTCGCTCGCGCGAGCCATGCTTGCCGACGAAGCCTTCGCCAACAAGGCCAAGGCGGGCGATCGCGCCGGGATCAACATCTGCATCGCCTGCAACCAGGCCTGCCTCGATCACTACTTCATCGGTCAGCCGGCGAGCTGCGTGGTCAACCCGCGCGCCGGCCGCGAGACCAAGCTCGTCTTCGCGCCTGCGAGCAAGAAGAAGCGCGTCGCAGTCGTCGGCGGCGGCCCGGCGGGCCTGTCCTGCGCCGCCGTGGCCGCGGAGCGCGGCCACGAGGTGACGTTGTTCGACAAGGCGGCGCGGCTCGGCGGCCAGTTCAATCTGGCCAAGGAAATTCCGGGCAAGCAGGAGTTCGCCGAATCGGTCGCCTACTACACCGAGCGGCTGCACCGCGCCGGCGCCACGGTGGTGCTGAACCATTCTCCGGGCGAGGCCGAGCTCGGCGCCTTCGACGAAGTAGTGCTCGCCACCGGCATCGACCCGCGCCGCCCGGCGATCCCGGGCGTCGAGAACAAGAAAGTGGTCGGCTACGTCGACGTGCTCTCGGGCCGAGCAAAGGTCGGCAAGAGCGTGGCCATCATCGGCATGGGCGGTATCGGCTTCGATGTCGCGGTGTACCTGCTCGAGCGCTCCAGCCGCGCACCGCTCGAGGCGCAGGCCTTCGAGCACCACTGGGGCATCGTCGAGGATCGGGGCGTCGCCGGCGGGCTCGACCCGGCCGGGTTTCCGAAGACGCAGCCCGCGCATCGCATCACCATGCTCAAGCGCTCGCTGACGCCCTTCGGCAACACGCTCGGACGGACCACGGGCTGGGTGCATCGCACCGAGCTCGCACGCAATGCCGTCAAGATGCTCAAAGGGGTCGAGTACCGCAAGATCGATGACGCGGGCCTGCACATCGCGCTCGACGGCAAGGACGAGCTGATTACCGCTGATACCGTGATCCTATGCGCCGGGCAGGAACCCAAGCGCGAGCTCGCGGCCGTGCTCGAGAAGCTGGGCAAGACGGCGCACCTCATCGGTGGCGCGAAGCTCGCCACCGAGCTCGACGCCAAGCGCGCGATGCTCGAAGGCGCCGAGCTCGCCGCCGCCCTTTAGGAAAGCCGGAGGAACGAATCATGGACAAGAAAGGCATTGCAGTCGTTTCGGGCGTCGGCGAAGGACTCGGCTTTGCGCTCGGCAGGCGCTTTGCCAAGGCCGGCTACAACGTGGCCTTGTCGGCGCGCAACACCGAACGGCTCGAGCGACTCGCCAGCGATATCGGCAAGGCCGGCGGCAAAGCGTTCGCCGCGCCCTGCGACGCGCGCGAGGAGCAGGCGATCGTCGCGCTATTCGACAAGCTCGAAAGCGACCACGGCCCGGTGGAAGTCGCCGTGTTCAACGCCGGCTCGAACTACCGCAACTCGATCCTCGAGACCCCGGCGGACATGTTCGAGAAGATCTGGCGCCTGGGCTGCTTCGCGGGGTTCCTGTTCGGGCGTGAGGCGGCGCGGCGCATGACGCCGCGCGGCAAAGGGACGATTCTGTTCACCGGCGCAACCGCGTCGGTACGCGGCTCCGCGAACTTTGCGGCCTTCGCCGCCGCCAAAGGCGGCCTGCGCCAGGTGGCGCAGTCGATGGCGCGCGAGCTCGGGCCGAAGAACATCCACGTCGCGCATGTCGTGATCGACGGCATGATCGACACCAAGGCGGTGCGCGAGCGCTTCGGCGAGCGCGTCAAGGCGCTGCCGCCCGACGGCATGCTTGCGACCGACGCGATCGCCGAGTTGTTCTATCAGATTCACGCCCAGCCACGCTCGGCATGGACTTTCGAGGCCGATCTGCGACCCTACGCGGAACGCTTCTAGACCATGGCCGCCGTGCCGAGGACGAGCATTGCGCTACTGCTCCTCGCCGCGCTGGCGGCCGGTACGGCGCAGGCGGACGAATCGGCCGTACAACGCGCGCTGATCCAGCGCGACCAGCAGAGCGAAGCGTTCTCGAGGCAACTACGCCAATCGCAGGAGGCGCTTCGCGTGCCGCCGGGCGATACTTCGCGCCGGCGGCAGCTCGAGTCGCGGCAGCTGCAGGAACGCCAGGAGGCGGAGAACGTGGACGCAAGACAGCTGCGCGAAGCCGGCCGGCCGCTTGCGGCCGACCCCGGCGTTGCGCGCGAGCTCCGATCCTACGAACGCGAGCGCATGGCCGGGGAACAGCAACTTGCACCGCGAGCGCCGACCGAGCGAACTGAACCGTCGCCCGCGCCGCTACCGCTGCCAAGGGCTGCGCGCCGCGGCGTCGATCCCGTAACGCCGGATCGCTTCCCCGACTAGCTCGCGCTTCACGGTGCCTTCGTCGGCAAGCGCCGCGAGTGCGGCGTGCGCGATGTGCTTGGCATCCACCTCGAAGAAGTCGCGCAGCGCGGCGCGCGTGTCGCTGCGCCCGAAGCCGTCGGTGCCGAGCGCCACGTAGCGCCGCGGCGCGTACGGGCGGATCAGATCCGCCACGGCGCGCACATAGTCGCTCGCCGCGACGATCGGGCCCTGCGTCTTGTTCAGGCACTGCGCCACCCAGCTCTCGTGCGTCGCGGCCTTGGCGCTCAACCGGTTGGCGCGCTCGCACTCCATGCCGTCGCGTTGCAGCTCGGAGAACGAGGTCACGCTCCAGACGTCCGCGGCAATCTTGAAGTCCTTCTCGAGCAGCTCGGCGGCGGCCATGACCTCGCGCAGGATCGTGCCCGCGCCGAGCAGCTGGAGCTTGGCGCCCTTGCGCTGCTGCAGCCGGTACAGGCCGCGCACGATGCCCTCCTCCGCGCCCTTGGGCATCGGCGGATGCACGTAGTTCTCGTTCATCGTGGTGACGTAATAGAACACGTCCTCCTGCTCCTCGAGCATGCGGCGCGCGCCATCCTGCACGATGAGCGCCAGCTCGTAGCCGAAGCACGGGTCGTAGGCGCGGCAGTTTGGGATCGTTGCCGCGACCAGATGACTCGAGCCGTCCTGGTGTTGCAGGCCCTCGCCCGAAAGCGTGGTGCGCCCCGCGGTCGCGCCGATGAGAAAGCCGCGCGCGCGCGAGTCACCCGCCGCCCAGATCAGATCGCCGATGCGCTGGAAGCCGAAGCACGAGTAGTACACGTAGAACGGCAGCATCGGGATGCCGTGCGCGCTGTAGGAGGTCGCGGCAGCGAGCCAGGACGAGACCGCGCCCGCCTCGGTGATGCCCTCCTCCAGGATCTGCCCGTCCTTCGCCTCCTTGTAGTAGAGCAGCTCCTCGTGGTCCTCGGGCTCGTAGAGCTGGCCGAGCGCCGAGTAGATGCCGATCTGGCGAAACAGCGTCTGCATGCCGAAGGTGCGTGCCTCGTCGGCGACGATCGGCACGATGCGCGGCCCGAGCTTGGCGTCGCGCAAGAAAAGCGAGAGCAGCTGCACGAACATCATGGTGGTCGACTGCTCGCGCTCCCTGGAGCCCTCGAGCATGCGCGCGAGCGCCGCGCGCGGCGGCACTTCGAGCTTCGGCCCGCGCGGCGCGCGCTGCGGCATGTAGCCGCCGAGCTTGCGGCGCGCCGCATGCAGGTACTTGATCTCCGGGCTGTCCGGCCCCGGGTTGAAGAAGCGCAGCTGCGCCACGTCCTCGTCGGAGAGTGGCAACCCGAAACGATCGCGAAACTCCTTCAACGCCTCGTCGTCGAGCTTCTTTTGCTGGTGCGTGCCCATCTTGCCCTGCCCCCAGTGACCCATGCCATAGCCCTTTTTGGTCTTGGCAAGGATCACGGTAGGCTGGCCCTCATGGCGCATCGCCGCGTCGTACGCCGCATAGATCTTGACGGGGTCGTGACCGCCGCGGCGCAGACGGTCGATGTCCGCGTCCGACATGTCCGCCACGAGCGCCTGCAGCTCGGGGTACTTGTTGAAGAACACCTCGCGGTTGAAGCGCCCGTCGGTCGCGGCGTAGGTCTGGAATTCGCCGTCCACGGTCTCGTGCAGGCGCTTGAGCAGCACGCCGTCGGTGTCGCGCGCGAACAGCGGGTCCCAGTCGGTGCTCCACAGCAGCTTCAGCACGTTCCAGCCCGCGCCGGCGAACAGCCCTTCGAGCTCCTGCACCACCGAGCCATTGCCGCGCACCGGGCCGTCGAGCCGCTGCAGATTGCAGTTGACCACGAAGATCAGGTTGTCGAGCCCCTCGCGTGCCGCGAGCGAGAGTCCGGCAAGCGACTCGGGTTCGTCCATCTCGCCGTCGCCCACGAAGGCCCATACCTTGCGCCCCTTGGTCTGGGCGAGGCCGCGATCTTCCAGGTAGCGCAGGAAGCGCGCCTGGTAGATCGCGGTGATCGGCCCGAGGCCCATCGAGCCGGTCGGGAACTGCCAGAAATCCGGCATCAGCCAGGGATGGCAATACGAGGACAGGCCCCCGCCCACGGTTTCGCGCCGGTAGTGGGCGAGCCGCGCCTCGTCCAGCCGTCCCTCTAGAAAGGCGCGCGCGTACACGCCGGGCGCCGAGTGCGGCTGAAAGTACACCAGGTCGCTGAGAGCGGAACCGGCCGCGCCCTTGCCACCCGCCTCGCCGGCGCGGAAGAAGTGGTTGAAACCGACTTCGAACAGATCCGCGGCCGAGGCGTAGCTCGCGATGTGTCCGCCGAGCTCCGGGTGGGCACGGTTGGCACGCACCACCATGGCGAGCGCGTTCCAGCGCACCAGCGCCGAGAGCCGGCTCTCGATCTCGAGGTTGCCCGGAAACTGCGGCTGCTCGGCGAGCTGCACGCTGTTCATGTAAGGTGTGTTCAGCACCGGCGGCAGCGGCACGCGGCGCGCCCGCGCGTGATCGAGGAGCTTGCGCAGCAGAAACGTGGCGCGCTCGCGACCCTCGGACTCGACCAGTGCGTCGAAGGCATCCAGCCACTCGCGCGTCTCGAGCGGATCGGCATCGGGCGGGTTCACGCGCCAGAAGGCCGAAGTGACGATGTCGGAAATGTCGGTCATGGCGGGATGGGACAATGGCCGGGGGAACAGGCAAATCGTAACGCGATCGGCCGGCAGCGGGTACCCGCCGTTCGAGCGCGCGCAGCGATCCGGAGGCCGTCATGAGCAAAACGCCAGTCGTCGACCTGTACTTCTCGTTTCGCAGCCCGTACAGCTACATCGCGCTCGCAGTGCTTCGCCGCATGCCGGAGGCGCGCGCCATCGAGTGGAACGTCAAGGTGGTCTATCCGCTCGCCACGCGGGTACCGGATTTCTTCAAGCGGGCCGATCCACTGTACCGCCCCTATCTCGTGCGCGACTCGAAGCGCATGGCCGAGTTCCACGGTGTGCCCTTTCGCCGGCCCAATCCGGATCCGATCGTGCAGGATCCGGCCACCGCGGCGGTGGCGGCAGAGCAGCCTTACATCTACCGTCTGACCCGGCTCGGCGCCGAGGCCACACGGCGCAAGCGCGCCTGGCCCTACGTGCAGGAAGTGTCACAGTTGCTGTGGAACGGCGAGGTCGCGCGCTGGGACGAAGGCGCGCACCTCGCGAATGCGGCGCGTCGCGCCGGGCTCGATCTGGCCGAGATGGAGCGCGCCGTGGAGACCGCCCCGGGGCCGCTCGATGCCCTGTGCGAAAAGCACGCCGCCGAGCAGCGCGCCGCCGGGCATTGGGGCGTGCCGCTCTTGGTGCACGACGGCGAGCCCTTCTTCGGCCACGACCGCATCCCGGTGCTACTGTGGCGGTTGCGCCAGCGCGGGCTGTTGGCCCTTGCAAACACCTGATTGCGCCTGTGGTATAGTCCCGCTCGCAGGATTTCATCAAGTAGTGGAGTCTCAGTCCCCTTATCGTCGTACACGCGACGTCTTTAGTGGCAGCCAGTTCCCTCCCTTGATCATCATGCCCGGGTGCCGCGGCCCGGATTTGCCACGGCTTTTTCAAGGAATGGAAACAAATGGCTACCGGTAAAGTAAAGTGGTTCAACGACTCGAAAGGCTTCGGCTTCATCACCCCCGATGAGGGCGGCGAAGATCTGTTCGCCCACCACAGCGCGATCCAGATGAGCGGCTTCAAGTCGCTCAAGGAAGCGCAGGCGGTGGAGTTCGAAGTCGTCAAGGGCCCGAAAGGCCTTCAGGCGACCAACATCCGCCCGAAGTAACTCACCAGGATAAGCGCCGCGGGCTCGCCCGCGGCCTCATCGTGATGGACCGCGCGGCCTCTGGCCGCGAGGTCCGAAGAAACCCGGCGCTGCCGGGTTTTTTTTTGCCCGCAAACCATCAGACGCCGGGCTCGCGACGAAAGCCGAGCCGCACCCAGAGCGGCAGCGCAATCAGGCCTACCGCAAGGTTGAGCGCCGCCCAGGCATCGCGCTGCGGCAGCCAGCTCGGCGGCGTTGCACCGAGCATCCAGGTGCCGATGCCCACGAGCAGGCCGAACACGGTGAGCGAGGCGAGCAGGGTCGCGGCGAGGCCGCGCCCGAGGCGCCGCGCCGGCGCGCGCGCGTCCTCGCCTGCGAGCCTCGCGACGGCGCCCCATGCGCCGGGCGGGCGCACCTTGCGATAGAACTCGAGCAGCGCTTCGGGCCGCGGCGGGCGCACCCAGAGCGAGATCGCGATCGCGGCGCCGGTCGAGGCGAGCGCCACGATCAGCATGCGCAGCGCCGCCTGCTCATCGGGCAGCGCGAGCAGTACCGCCGGCACCACCAGCGCGGAGCTTGCGACCGCCGAGAGCTCGCCCCACGCGGTAACGCGCCACCACAGCCAGCGCAGCACCAGCACGATGCCCACCCCGGCACCGAGCAGCAGGCTCGCCTCCCACGCGGCCCGGATCGAGCCCAGGCGCGCCATGACCACCAGCGCCAGCGCGAGCAGCAGGATGTTTGCGCCGCGCGCGACCCACACCAGCACGCGCGCGCTCGGCACGCGGCCGCGTGCCTCGCAGACGAAGCGCTTGTAGATATCGTTGGTCAGGTACGCCGCGCCCCAGTTCAGGTGCGTGTCGACGGTCGAGGCGAGCGCCGCCATCATCCCGGTGAGCATCAGCCCTTTGAGTCCCATTGGCAGCAGCTGGTCGATGCCGCGCACGAACGTCGATTCGCGATCCGCGACGAAAAGGGCCGGCGCTTCGGCCGCCCCCGGCGGAAAGATCAGGAGGAGCCCAAGCGCGATCGGCAGCCAGATAAGGCTTCGCACCAGCACCTGCGCGAAGGTGAACACCACCGCGGCGATGCGCGCCTGGCGATCATCGCGGCACGCCATGGCGCGCTGCGCCAAGTAGCCGGTGCCGTCGGCGTTCATCTGGATCAGCCATTGCAGCAGGATCACCGTCATGAGCGCAGCGCCGACGTCGCGCGCCGCCGAGGGCGTAAACGCGAGCAACTGCGAAGCGCTCATCGCCACCGGGCCGACCGAAGTTTCGAAGGCGGCGCGCAGCCGCTCGATCATGGCGCCAAAGCCGCCGGCCTCGTAGACCACGATGCCGGCGTAGCCCAGGCTCGCCACCATCATGATGAAGAACTGCACCACGTCGGTCTTCACCACCGCGCGCAGGCCGCCGAGCGTGGAATAGGCGAGCGTGAGCAGCGCAATGCACAGGATCGAAATCAGATTCGCCGCTGAGCGCGTCCACACTTCCGGATCGCCAGGTAGCGCCACGGTGATCACCAGGCCGAGGCGCTCGACGAGCGCGCGCACGGGCTCGAACAGGGCCCCGGGCAGCCACGTGTCCCAGGGCAGGAACGGCTCGGCGAGCCGCGCGGCCGCGAGCAGCACGATAGCGAGCGCGGTGCAGTTGAAGATGACACCGAAGTACAAGGCCTTGAACAGGCGCAGCAGCATCGCGCCGCGCCCGCTGTAGCGCAGCTCGGCGAACTCGGCGTCGGTGAGCACCCCTGCGCGTCGCCAGCACGCGGCCAGCACGAACGCGAGCAGCAGAAATGCGAGCGCGTAGATCCACAGCCGCCATAGCGCAAAGATGCCTCCGGCGGCGACCAGGCCCGTCACCAGCAACGGCGTGTCGGCGGCAAACTGCGTCGCCGCCATGCTGATGCCCGCCTGCCAGCCCGAGAGCGAGCGCCCGGCAAGGAAGTACTGGTCGAGGCCGCCCGAGGCACGGCTCCGGTCGCGCAGCCCGGCGAACAGCACGTAGGCGATGAAGGCGGCAACGATGGCAGCGTCGAGCGGGCTCATGCGGTAGCGCATTCCTTCTGGTCGTGAAGCGCCGCCGGAGCTGCGCGACGACGCGGCTTCAAGGTGCGGCGCCGCGAGCCGTTACACGAGCTTTGCAAGCGCCTCTTCGCTGCGGCGCGCAAGCTCTCCGACCTCGTTAGCCTTGGAGAGCTGAAGCGCTTCTTCGAGCAGCGCCGTTGCTTCGGACACTTTGCGGCGGCGACTCAGCGCTTGCGCCCCTCGCATGCGCGCGTGACGCAGGCGCCGCGGCAGCGAAGTGCGGCGTCGCTTCGGCGCCCGGACGAGCCCGAGCCAGCTCGACCCGCTTGGCCGCGCCGGCAACAGGGACGCCGAGCGCGGTCCCGCATTGGCCGCAGAAGCGATCGGCCGGCTCGCTCCGCGCACCGCACGCCGGACACGAGCGCGCCAGCGACTTGCCGCAGGAGGTGCAAAAGCGCACCGCGTCCCGGTTTTCCGCGTTGCAATGGCCGCAGATCATCGCCCTCGCGCCATTTATCGTCCTGGAATCCACCGACCCGGAGAGTGTACGCCGGGGGCCGCAGGGAGAAACTCGCCATGCACCTGCGCGCGCTTCATGGTGCCGGCTGCAGGAATCGAACCCGCGACCTTCGGTTTACAAAACCGCTGCTCTACCAACTGAGCTAAGCCGGCTGACGGGCTCATTCTATCGGAGCAGCGCAGAGGGCGCGCCGCAGCCAAAAAAAAAAGCCCGCGACGCGCGCGGGCTTGCGATGTTCTACGAGCGGGTCGTTGGCGCTTAGCACCCCGCCTTGCAGGTGCCTTTGCCGTCGAACTCCATGGTCTTGCCGCTCAACGGTACATGAGCAGGCACCTTGCTCGCCCGCATGAACGCCTCGGTCTTGGTACCGGAGCGGACCTTTCCGCCCTCGGTCGCCGGTTCGTTCGCATGCGAGACGATCACCGAGGCCGGTTGCACCATTTCGTTGATCACGAAAGCCGCTTCAATCGGTCCGGTCGTAAAGACATCGCCGATGTTGATGACCGCGAGGTTCGCCTTGTAGTAGCGGCGCACGACCAAATCCTGTTCGGCGGTAATGCCGGTGTCGCCAGACAGATAGGCCACGAGACCGTTGCTAAAGCGCAGGACATAACCGGTCGGGGGTCCGACGTATGCGGTGAGGCCGTTCTCGCCCATGGCTTTGGCGAGTTCCGCGTCGAGGAATGCCGGGGCGACGCCGTTGCTGTGCGCGGCCGGCACGGTGGTGATCGTCACGCCGCCGACCTTCGCATTCGCACCGAAACGTACGAGCTGCACGAGCTTTGGGTCGCCCCCCGCCGCCTTTACCTTGGCGGCCAAGAACGCATTCATCTCCGAGCCGACCACGACGCGGGCGCCCTTGCCTACAGCGATGCTCGCGCTGTTGGAGTTCGGCACCGCCTTGACCGGGAACATCGGAGCAGAGCACGTCCCCTCGTTTGCCTGGGCCGCGTGGATATCGCCCAGGTGATCGCCATGAACGTGGCTCACCAGCACCGCGTCGATCTTGCCCAGGCGCGGATCCGCCGCGCCGCGCACCGTGCGGCCCGCGTCGTACAGGATGCGCGTGCCGTCCGGATCCTCGAAAATCATCGCGCGGTCCAGCGGGCAGAGCTCGCCGTCGTGGCTACCGAGCGGGGTGATCTTGACGTTCTGTGCGAGCGCCGGAAGCGTCGCGAATGCCATCAGGCCGGCACTCAATGCCGCAGCCACGGAAAGTCTATTCATTGCGATCTCCTCCTCTGGTTGAATTTGCGTCGACGTGCTCGATTGCCATCGCAGCCCTACCCCGGGGTTCGAGGCGTCCGGCCGCGCTCTTTGGAGGCTAACACCGTAGCGGCAAGAACCCTTCCACTCCGGAATAAGCGCGCACCGGGCGCGCTCACTTCACGCGCCGCAGCGTCGGCTTGCCGCCGCCGGGCCGTGGCGGCTCCTTCTTGCCCGAGGGCGCGGGCAGCGCCGGGCGCGGGGCTTCATCGGATGCGGAGCGCGTCATCGTCTCGACCTCGGCACGCGCCTGCACCGTCGGCTTGACCGCATCGACATCGAAGGTCATGCCGTGCCCGGTCTCGCGCGCGTAGACCGCATAGACGTTCGAGACCGGCACCTGGATCTGTCGCGCGACGCCGCTGAAGCGCGCCGCAAACTCGATCAGCTCGTTGCCCATCTGCAGCTTGTGCACCGCGCCGGGCGAGATGTTGAGCGTGATCTCGCCGTTCTTGACGTGCTCGGACGGCACCTGCGTGCGCGAATCCACCTTGACCGCCAGGTGCGGCGTGTAGCCGTTCTCCACGCACCACTCGTAGAGCGCGCGCAGCAGAAAGGGTTTGGTGGGGATCTCGTCCATTCGAGCGTACTTTACTCCCTCGCTCGCAGCCGGTGCAGCGTTACTTGCGCATCACCTTTTCGGAGGGCGTCAGGGCCTCGATGAAGGCTGGGCGCGAGAAGATGCGCTCCGAGTACTTCATGAGCGGCGCCGCGGTCTTGCCCAGCTTGATGCCGTAGTGGTCGAGCCGCCACAGCAGCGGCGCGATCGCGACGTCCAGCATGGTGAACTCATCGCCCAGCATGTACTTGGTGCGCGTGAACACCGGCGCGAGCTCGACCAGGCGATCGGCGATGTGCGCGCGCGCCTTGTCGATCTGCTTTTCCCTGTTCGACTCGAGCGCGTCCACGTGCGAGAACAGCTCGACCTCGAAATTGAACAGCATGAGTCGCGCGCGGGCGCGCATCACCGGGTCCGCCGGCATCAACTGCGGGTGCGGGAAGCGTTCGTCGATGTACTCGTTGATGATGTTCGACTCGTAGAGCACGAGGTCACGCTCGACCAGCACCGGCAGCCGGTTGTACGGGTTCATCACCGCAATGTCCTCGGGCTTGTTGAACAGGTCGACGTCGATGACCTGGAAATCCATGCCCTTCTCGTAGAGCACGAAGCGGCAGCGGTGGCTGAACGGGCAGGTGGTTCCCGAGTACAGTTGCATCATGATGCGTGACCTCTATCCAGTGAAAAAGGCCGGACGGCGTGACCGTCCGGCCTTGCAGTCGTTGAAGTACGGCGCTCGCGTGCCGGCGCAGACCTGCCGTGCCGGCATGCCTCCCGATCAGTGCTTCACGTCCTTCCAGAACTCGCGCTTCATCGCATAGGCGAACACGAACAGCAGGCCCAGCACGAAAAGCACCACCACGCCGATGCGCTCGCGGCTCGAGGCGGAGGGCTCGCCCACGTACACGAGGAAGTTCACCAGGTCGCGTACCGTGCGGTCGTACTCGACCGTGCTTTGGGCGCCCTCGGAGAGCTGGGTCCACTTGTACTCGACCGTCACGCGACCAGCGTTGTCCGCATGCGGCAGGATCTCCAGGCGCCGCTCGCCCTGCAGGGTCCAGAGCACATGCGGCATGGCGGCATTCGGAAATACCGTGTTGTTCCAGCCGGTGGCGGTTTTCGGGTCACGGTAGAACGTGCGCATGTATGTATAGAGCCAATCCGCGCCGCGCGAGCGCGCGATGACCGAAAGGTCGGGCGGCGGCACGCCAAACCACGCTTTGCCGTCCTTGACCGACATCGACACCTTCATCGTGTCGCCGACCTTGTCGGCCGCGAACATCAGGTTGTCCTTGATCTGCTCCTCAGTCAGGCCGAGGTCGGTGAGGCGGTTGTAGCGCATGTACTGTGCGCCGTGGCAGTTCAGGCAGTAGTTGACGAAGGTGCGGGCGCCGGCCTGCAGGCTCAGCAGATCGTTCGACTGGATCGGGGCCCGGTCGAGCTTGTAGCCGGTCGCCGCAGCATGGACTGCGAGCGGCGCAACGAGCAGCGCGAGCAGCAGGGTTTTCATGGCCGCGGCCCTCACGAGGTCACCCGATCGGGCACAGGCTTCACTTCGTCATGCGCCGTGTACCACGGCATCAGGATGAAGAACAGGAAGTACAGAACTGTTCCTACGCGTGCCACCCAGGTGGCGATCTCCTTGGTATCCATGAAGAACGCGTCGAAGCCGAACTGGCCCCACACCGTGGTCGGCTTGACGCCGAGATAGCCGAGCAGCACGAAGGTGGCGACGAAGATCCAAAGCGCAGTCTTGAAGTACCGGCCGCGGTAGCGGATCGACTTCACCGGGCTGCGGTCGAGCCAGGGCAGGAAGAACAGGATCATCACCGACAGACCCATGGCCAGCACCCCCGGGAACTGCGAATTGAACAGCGGCGGCACGGCGCGCAGGATCGAGTAGTACGGTGTGAAGTACCACACCGGCGCGATGTGCTCCGGCGTCTTCAGCGGGTCGGCCGGAATGAAGTTGTTGTGCTCGAGGAAATAGCCGCCCATCTCCGGCATGAAGAAGAGGATCACGCAGAACACCGCAAGGAAGACCACCGCGCCAACGATGTCCTTGACCGTGTAGTAGGGGTGGAACGGGATGCCGTCGAGCGGCTTGCCGTCGGCGTCCTTCTTCTTCTTGATCTCGATGCCGTCCGGGTTGTTCGAGCCGACATCGTGCAGCGCCAGGATGTGCGCCACGATCAGGCCGAGCAGCACCAGCGGCAGGGCGATCACGTGAAAAGCGAAGAAGCGGTTAAGCGTCGCGTCCGAGACCACGTAGTCGCCGCGGATCCACAGCGCGATGTCCGGTCCAATGAACGGGATGGTGGCGAACAGGTTCACGATCACCTGCGCGCCCCAGTACGACATCTGGCCCCACGGCAGCAGGTAACCGAAGAAAGCCTCACCCATCAGCGTCAGGTAGATCAGCACACCGAAAATCCACACCAGCTCGCGCGGCGCCCGGTGCGATCCGTACAGCAGGCCGCGGAACATGTGCAGGTACACGACGATAAAGAACGCCGAGGAGCCGGTCGAGTGGATGTAGCGGATGAGCCAGCCGCCCGGCACGTCGCGCATGATGTACTCGACCGAGCCGAAAGCCAGCGTGGCGTCCGGCTTGTAGTTCATCGTCAGGAAGATGCCGGAGACGATCTGGATCACCAGCACCAGGATCGCCAGCGAGCCGAAGTAGTACCAGAAGTTGAAGTTCTTCGGCGCGTAGTACTCGGTGAGGTGCTTGCGGGTCTCGATGGCGACCGAGGGCATCCTCGAGTCGAACCACTCCCACAACGCCATCAGACGCGATGCCATTGACTATGCCCCTTTCTTGTCGTCGCCGATGATGATGGCGCTGTCCGACAGGTACGCGTAGGGCGGCACCGGCAGGTTGGTCGGCGCCGGCGCGCCCTTGTACACGCGCCCGGCGAAGTCGAACTTCGAGCCGTGGCAGGGGCAGTAGAA
>JBFKUL010000057.1:0-14169 GCA_041635755.1 Burkholderiales bacterium
AAGGAAAATGGCTGAGATGGATGTCAATGAGGTGCTCGCGCATCTGCCACAGCGCTTTCCGCTGCTGATGATCGACCGCGTGCTCGAATGCGAGCCAGGCAAGCGAATCCTCGCCATCAAGAATGTTTCGGTGAACGAGCCCCACTTTCCCGGGCATTTCCCCTACCGGCCGATCATGCCGGGGGTGCTGATCCTCGAGGCAATGGCGCAGGCGGCGGCTATCCTGGTGTTCCGTAGCGCCGGGCGGATTCCGGACGAGAACTCCGTCTACTACTATGCCGGAATCGACAAGGCGCGCTTCAAGAAACCGGTCGTTCCGGGAGATCAGCTCGAGATCGAGGTCTCGTTGCTCGCGAGCAAACGCGGGATCTACAAGTTCGGCTGCGCCGCGCGCGTCGACGGAAGCGTGGTGGCGGAAGCCGAGATCCTGTGCACCGTGCGCGCCTCGGGCGACGGCACAAAATGATTCACCCCACGGCGCTGGTGCACGCCGGCGCGCGTCTGGCGCCAGACGTATCGATCGGTCCCTATGCCATCATCGGCGAACAAGTGGAGGTTGGGCCCGAAACCTGGATCGGCCCGCACGTCGTGATCGACGGACGCACACGCATCGGCGCGCGCAACCGCATTCACCCGTTCGCCTCGATCGGCGGTCCGCCCCAGGACAAGAAATACGGTGGCGAAGACACCGCGGTCGAGATCGGCGACGACAATACGATCCGCGAATACGTGACGATCAATCGCGGCACGGTCCAGGACGTCGGCGTCACGCGCGTCGGCAACGATAACTGGATCATGGCCTATGTACATTTCGCGCACGACTGCCAGATCGGCCATCACACCATCGTCGCCAACGCTTGCCAGCTTGCCGGGCACGTGGAGGTGGGCGACTGGGCGATTCTCGGCGCCACCACATTGGTGCATCAGTTCGTTCACATCGGCACGCACAGCTTCACCGGGATGGGCACCTATCTGGCGCAGGACCTACCGCCGTATGTCAAAGCGGCAGGCAACATGGCCAAGCCCTACGGCATCAACACCACGGGCCTGCAAAGACGGGGCTTGCCATCCAACTCGATTCAAGCGCTGAAGCAGGCTTACCGGACGCTCTATCGGTCGGGCCTGGGACTCGAAGAGGCGCAACGTGCACTCGAGTTGCAGGCGGCCGCCCATGCGGACATCCGCGCGTTGATCGATTTTCTCGCACGTTCGAAGCGCGGCATCATCCGCTGACCGTGACCGTCGACAGATTGCGAGTCGGCATGGTTGCCGGCGAGGCTTCCGGCGATCTGCTGGGAGAGCACCTGATCGAAGCGCTCAGAGCGAAGCGTCCGGGGTTGGACTTTTCGGGCATTGGCGGACCGAGAATGCAGGCGCGGGGCTTCGAGTCGTACTTTCCGATGGAGAAACTCTCCGTTCGGGGCTACGTCGAAGTTCTGCGGCACTACCGCGAGATCATGGGCATTCGCAAGCGCCTGGCGTCTCGATTGCTCGAAGAGCGGCCGGCGCTGTTTGTCGGGGTCGATGCTCCGGATTTCAATCTAGGTCTCGAACGGCAGCTCAAACAGGCCGGCATCCCCGTGATTCAGTACGTCGGCCCGACGGTCTGGGCCTGGCGCGCCTGGCGCCTGCGGCGGATCGCGCGCTCGGTCACACATGTGCTGGCGCTCTTTCCGTTCGAGCCGCCGCTGTACGAAACGGCGGGCGTACCGGTGACCTATGTCGGTCACCCGCTTGCCGACGTGATTCCGCAGGACATCGCCAAGGCCGAGGCGCGTACCCAGCTGCGCCTGCCGGCCAATAAGCTCGTCATTGCGCTGCTTCCCGGCAGCCGGCGCTCGGAGCTGGAGTACATGGCGGAACTGTTCGTCAAGACCGCCCGCCGCTTCTATGAGGAAGTGAAGGACGTGCACTTCGTGTGCCCGACGGCCTCGCGCGGAACGCGCGACCTGTTCGAAGCCTCGCTGCGGCACCATGCCGGCATGGAGCTGCCGCTCACGCTGCTATTCGGACACTCCCACGAAGCGCTTGCTGCGGCGGACCTCGCGCTGGTCGCAAGCGGCACGGCCTCGCTCGAGGCGGCGCTGTTCAAGATCCCGATGATCATTACCTACAAGATGTCGCCCCTGACTTGGCTGCTGGTGCGCCGGATGCTTTACATGCCCTACGTGGGCCTGCCGAACATTCTGGCCGGGGAGTTCCTCGTCCCGGAGTTTGTTCAGGACAGGGCCAACGCGGGTGCCCTCGCTGCTGCGCTGATCGACCTGCTGCATGATGCCCCGCGCCGACGCCACCAAATCGAGCGCTTTCACGACATTCATGCCATGTTGCGCCAGAACACGGCCGAGAAGGCCGCCAATGCGGTGCTTGACGTGCTAGACCGCGCGCGTGCCTGAGGTTCTGATCTGCGGCGTGGACGAAGCGGGGCGGGGTCCGATTGCCGGACCGGTCTACGCTGCGGCGGTCATTCTCGATTCCAGGCACCCGATTGTCGGTCTGGCGGACTCGAAACAACTGGCCCCTGCGAAGCGCGTACGGCTCGCCGAGTCGATCCGGGCTCAAGCGCTTGCGTGGTCCGTAGCGAGCGCGACGGTAGAGGAGATCGACCGGCTGAATATCCTGCAGGCAACGCTGCTCGCGATGCGGCGCGCCGTGGACGGCTTGACCCCTACGCCGCAGGAAGCCTGGATCGACGGCAACCGCTGCCCCCCGCTTTCATGCCGGGCACGCGCAATCGTGGGCGGCGATCGCCTGTACCCGGAAATCTCGGCGGCATCGGTGCTCGCAAAGACCGAGCGGGACGCTGAGATGATCCGTCTGCACGAGCAATTTCCGCAGTACGGGCTTGACCGGCACAAGGGCTATCCGACGGCCCTGCACCTCGCAATGCTCGAGCGCTTCGGCGTATGCGACATCTACCGCAAGTCTTTTGCCCCAGTGCGGCGGCTGCTCGAGTCGAACTAGCCCCGCAGCGCAGCGAGCAGTGCCTTTGCTTCGCTCGCCGGCGAAACCCTGCGGCGCAGGGGAGCGAGTCGGCGCTTGAGAGCCGCCAGGTACGCTGGCTGCTTCGCTGCGCGCAGGATGAGGTCGGCGAGCGCACGATCGTCGCCTGGCGGGAAATAGGCCGGATAGCGCGCGCCAAGCAGGCCGACGTTTCCGGGAATGCGCGAGGCGAGCACCGGCACCCCGATCCGGATCGCCTCGCTGACAACGTTCGCGCCGCCTTCCATGCGCGAGCTGATGACCATGGCGTGGCTGGACGCGAGCCAGCGCAGCGCACTTGAATGAGGCACGCCGCCCAGCCATCGATATCGCGGCTCGCGGCGCATTGCGGCTCGCGCGCGTGCCGCTAGGACGTCGTCAAGCGCGACTCCGAGCTGCAGCACTTCGACGTTGACCGTCTCGGCATCGAGGTGCCCCAGGGCCGCAAAGGTACGCAGCGGATCCTTCTCTTCGCGCAGATGACCTACGACGCAGATCCGGAAGTGGCGCTGAACAGGGCGCTGGCGAAGCCGCGTGGCGCTGCTTTGCACTACCACCCGTGCGTACCGCCGAAGGCGGGCTGGCAGCTCCTCAACGGCCTTCGGCTGCAGCACGATCATTCGAGTGGCCATGGCGAGGGAGGCGCGCGCTTCGTCCGAGACGTGAATGTCGCGGTACACGTCGGTCCCCGTGAGCGCGAGCACGAGCTGTCGCTCGGGACAGCGCTGTGCGAATGCTCGAATCGAGGAATGACTGCGCCGCGCGTGCAGCGCCAGCAATAGCTCGGTGGCCGGATCGAGGTCCCATTCCGTGCCAAGCACGACGCGATGGCCAGCCGCGCGCAAGAACGCGGCCCAGCGCAGCGCCGTGTGGCGATTGCCCGAGCGCGAGCCGGGGCGTGCCGGCGTTACGAGCGCAATTCTCACGGCGTCGCTTCTCGGCTAGACTGATTCCGCTTCGGTCCGTATCGAGCACCATGATCCGCCGTGACGCCCTGATCGAGGAGTTGAATGCCTCGCGTACCAACACGCGCCGCGTCACTGACGACCTCGGTGGTGCACGCGAGCTTGGGCCGTTGCTCGCCATTGTCAATCCACCACGCTGGGAGTTGGGGCATGTTGGCTGGTTTCAGGAGTATTGGTGCCTCAGGCGATCCGTGCCCGGACGGTACGCGCCCGAGCGTGCAGCATCGATTCTGCCGAACGCCGACGCGCTCTACAACTCTGCGACGGTTCCCCACGACTCGCGCTGGACGCTGCCGCTCCCCACGTTTGCCGATACGCTGCGCTATCGGGACGAGGTTCTGGCAAGAGTATGCGAACGCCTGCAGGGCGAAGTCGACGTGGACGATGCGTATTTCGTGCAGCTTGCGGTGCGCCATGAGGACATGCACGCGGAAGCGTTTCTCTACACCCGCCAGACTTTGGCCTACCCCGCTCCCGCGCTTGCGTCGCTCGAGCATCCGAGGGGCGGGACGATAGAAGCGGGCGACGCCGTGGCCCCGGGCGGCGCCATGCCACTCGGTGCTGCGGTGGACGTGGGGTTCGTCTTTGACAACGAGAAGTGGACGCACCCCGTGATGGTGGCGCCTTTTCGCATGTCGCGTACGCAAGTGAGCAATGCCGAGTTCCTGCGGTTCGTCGAGGCGCAGGGATATCGCAAGCGAGAACTCTGGTCAGACGCGGGCTGGCGGTGGCTTCAGCAGATGCGGCGCAGCGCTCCAATGTATTGGCGATACGCCGATGGCGTCTGGCAAACGCGTCGCTTCGACCGGTGGATCGCGCTTGCGTTGGAGGAGCCCGTGCTGCACGTCAGCTGGTACGAAGCCGATGCCTATTGCCGCTTCGCCGGCCGCCGCCTGCCCAGCGAGGCGGAATGGGAGTACGCCGCGCTGTGGGACCCTGCGGCCGGGAGAAAACGGCGCTTTCCATGGGGTGACGAACCATGGATGGCCGAGCGCGCGAATCTCGAGCAGGCCACGCCGGCTAGAGTCCAGGACTACCCGAGCGGGGACAGCGCGTTGGGCGTACGCCAGATGATCGGCAACGTCTGGGAGTGGACGGTATCGAGCTTCCTGCCCTACCCGGGATACCTGCGCGATCCATACAAGGAATATTCCGAACCGTGGTTTGCGACGCACAAGGTGCTGCGCGGCGGCAGCTTCGCCACTCCGCGGCGCGTGGCGCGCGCCACTTTCCGCAATTTCTACACGCCGGATCGTGCCGATATGTTCGTCGGATTCCGCACCTGCGCGCTCGAAGCATGACGACCCTGCGCTCGAGAGACAATCCACGCGTACGACGCTGGTCCAGGCTGGTGCGGGATGCACGGGCGAGACGCGCAGAGCACAGCACCCTGCTCGAGGGGGCACATCTCGTCTCTGCCTATCTCGAGAGCGGGGGCCGACCGGCCGTGCTGCTGGCGACCGCGTCCGGATTGGCGCGACCCGAGGTCGCCGACTTGCTGGACCGCGCAGAAACCGCGCCGGTGCTGCTTGCGGAGAGCGTATTTCGCGCCATGGTCGAGGTGGAGTCACCAACTGGTCTGGCCGCCGAAATCAAGATCCCGGTTGCCGAGCCCGATCTTCTCGCGGCACAAAGCTGTGTGTTTCTCGAAGGCATACAGGATGCGGGCAACGTGGGCGCGATCCTGCGCACTGCCGGCGCCTTTGGCGTGAATGCGGCGGTCCTCGGCCACGGATGCGCTGATCCCTGGTCACCCAAGGCGCTGCGTGCCGCACAAGGGGGGCATTTCAAGCTTGCCATCGCAGACTCCGCCGACCTCGCGGCCGCGATCGAGCGCTTCGCCGGGCCGGTTGCGTGCGCCGTACCTCGCGGCGGAACGGCATTGCCGGATCTCGATTTGCGTGGCCGTATCGGCTGGATCTTTGGCTCGGAGGGGCAGGGTGTCAGCCCCGAACTCTCTGCCCATGCGGTGTTTCGGGCAACCATTCCGATGTCGAAGGGCGCGGAATCGCTAAACGTAGCCGCATCCGCCGCCGTGTGCCTGTACGAGCGCTGGCGGCAGCTCAATACATCTGGCGTGAGATGCTGAGCTCGCGCAGGATCGTTGCGGCAATCTCCTCGATCGATTTGACCGTGGAGTCGAGGTAACGGATTCCTTCCCGGCGCATCAGTCGCTCGGCCTGGGACACCTCGTAGCGGCAGTTGTCGAACTCGGCGTACTGGCTGTCCGGGCGACGCGACTGCCGAATCTCGCTCAGGCGTTCCGGCGAGATGCTCAGGCCATAAAGCTTGGGCTTGTGAGCGCGGATCGAGCCCGGCAATTGCCCGCGGTCGAAATCCTCCGGAATCAGCGGGTAGTTCGCCGCGCGTACGCCGAATTGCAGCGCGAGGTATAGGCAGGTGGGGGTCTTGCCGCTGCGCGAGACGCCCACCAGGATGACGTCGGCCTGGTCGAGCTCGACGTCCGATGCCCCGTCGTCATGCGCCATGGCGTAATTGATGGCGTCGATGCGATGGTGGTACTCCTTGGTGTCCATCGCGCTGTGCGATCGGCCGATGCTGTGATTGGACGGAATGCCGAGGCCCGCCTCAAGGGGATCGATGAAGGTCTCGAAGAAATCGAGCACAAGCGCGTTTGCCCCGCGGATCAGGTCACGCAGGTCGTCATTCACCAGCGTCGAGAAGACGATCGGCTGGCCGTTGCCCTTCGCAGCCTCGCTTTCGATACGCAAGACGCATTCGCGCGCCTTCTCCAGGTTGTCCACGAAGGGTAGCGTCACCTGGCTGAACTCGACCCCCTCGAACTGCGTAAGCAGGCTGTGGCCGAACATCTGTGCGGTGATGCCGGTGCCGTCGGAGACAAAGAAAACGGTGCGGCGCTGGGACATCCGATGATCAATAAAAGGGGAATTGTGGTACGCGTCAATCGAAGCACCGATAAAATAGGGGTTTTGCCCCACGAGGGCAACCACAAGAGGGCAAGCAGATGTACGTCGCGTGGCTCAAAGATCTGCGCTTGACCGACATCGACAAGGTCGGCGGCAAGAACGCCTCGCTGGGCGAGATGATTGCCGGTCTCGCCAAGGCGGGGCTGCGGGTCCCCGGAGGGTTTGCTACCACCGCCGCCGCGTACCGCGCCTTCCTCGCGGCGGACGGGTTGGACAAGCGCATCGCCGAGCGGCTTGCCCGACTCGATCCGAAGGATGTTCGGGCACTTGCGGAATGCGGATCGGAAATCCGTGGATGGATCGAAGACGCCCCGTTTCCCAAGGATGTTGAATCATCTATTACTGAACATTATCAATTACTTGAAAAAGAATACTCACAATCTACTTCATTTGCAGTTCGTTCGTCGGCGACGGCCGAGGATTTGCCGGACGCCTCGTTTGCTGGGCAGCAGGAGACGTTCCTCAATATTCACGGCGTCGAGAACGTGCTCGAAGCGATTCGTCACGTGTTCGCGTCGCTGTACAACGATCGGGCGATCTCCTACCGGGTTCATCAGGGGTTCGAGCATGGCGCGGTGGCGCTATCGGCCGCAGTCCAGCAGATGGTGCGCAGCGACCGGGGCGCGAGTGGGGTCATGTTCACGCTTGACACCGAGTCGGGGTTTCGCGACGTGGTGTTCATCACCTCCGCCTACGGCCTGGGCGAAATGGTGGTGCAGGGCGCCGTCAATCCCGATGAGTTCTACGTACACAAGCCGACGCTCGCGCAGGGTAAGCCTTCGATCGTGCGACGCAGTCTGGGCAGCAAGCAGCAGAAAATGGTGTTCGCCGAGCACGTCACTGCGGGACGCTCGACGCAGGTGCTGGAGGTCGACGAGCCCGAACGCAACACATTCTCGCTAACGGACACAGACGTGCTCGAGCTCGCACGCATGGCGGTGGCAATCGAAAACCATTACGGGCGTCCAATGGATATCGAGTGGGGCAAAGACGGGGTCGATGGCACACTGTACGTGCTGCAGGCGCGTCCGGAAACGGTCAAGTCGCGCAAGCGCGAATCCGAACAGCGTTTCACGCTCAAGGGAAGTTCGAAGGTGCTGGTCAGCGGACGCGCCATCGGTCACAAGATCGGCATAGGCAAGGTGCGGCTGGTGTCCGATGCTTCACAGATGGACCGCGTCAAGGAAGGGGACGTGCTCGTCACCGATATGACCGACCCGAACTGGGAGCCGGTCATGAAGCTCGCCGCGGCCATTGTGACAAACCGAGGCGGGCGCACCTGCCACGCGGCGATCATCGCGCGCGAACTTGGCATCCCTGCCGTCGTCGGCTGCGGCGACGCGACCGACACGCTCAAGGATGGCAAGCCGGTCACCGTATCCTGTGCCGAAGGCGATACCGGCAACGTCTATGAGGGTAAGCTCGAGGTGGAGATCTCGACCACCGAGTTCGGGGAATTACCACCGATTCCCGTGAAGATCGCGATGAACGTCGGCAATCCACAACTCGCCTTCGATTTCGCGCAGTTGCCGAACGACGGCGTCGGGCTGGCACGGCTCGAGTTCATCATCAATAACGAGATTGGCGTGCATCCACGCGCCTGCATCGAGTATCCGGCGCTGCCGGCCAAGCTCAAGGGCGAAGTCGAGGCCGCAACGCGCGGCTACGCCGACCCCAGGACATTCTTCAAGGAACGCATGGTCGAGGGCGTGGCCACCATCGCCGCCGCGTTCTGGCCCAAGCCGGTGATCGTCCGGTTGTCGGATTTCAAGTCGAACGAATACAAGAAGCTCATCGGCGGCGAGCGTTACGAGCCGGACGAGGAGAACCCGATGCTCGGTTTTCGCGGCGCTGCGCGCTACGTGGCGCCGGCTTTTCGAGAATGCTTCGAGCTAGAGTGCTCCGCAATGCTCAAGGTGCGCGATGTGCTCGGCCTGACCAATGTCGAGCTGATGGTGCCATTCGTTCGCACGATCAAGGAGGCGCGCGACGTTGTGGCGCTTCTGGAGAAGAACGGCTTGCGCCGCGGGGAGAAGGGTCTGCGCATCGTGATGATGTGCGAGCTGCCTTCGAATGCGGTGCTGGCAGACGCGTTTCTGGAGTTCTTCGATGGATTCTCGATCGGCTCCAACGACCTGACCCAGTTGACCCTCGGGCTCGATCGCGATTCCGGCCTTGTGGCGGACACTTTTGACGAGCGCGATGCCGCCGTCAAAGTCCTGCTCTCGATGGCGATCCGCGCGTGCCGCAAGCAGGGAAAATACGTCGGAATCTGCGGACAGGGTCCCTCGGACCATCCCGACCTCGCCCGATGGCTCATGAATGAGGGCATCGAAAGCCTGTCGCTCAACCCCGACACGGTGGTCAGCACCTGGCTGGCGCTCGCCGGGAACCCGGCGGTCACCGTGCCTGCCATGGTGGACTGATGCGGCTCAGGATCGCGCGCGCAGCAGCTTCTGCTTCTCGCGGTCCCACTCGCGGTCGCGCTCGCTTGCCCGCTTGTCGTGCTTGAGCTTGCCTCGCGCAAGGGCGATCTCGATCTTGATGCGTCCCTTACTGTAGTGGAGATCGAGCGGAATGAGGGTGTAGCCGCGCTGCTCGACCTTGCCGATCAAGCGGCGGATCTCTTCCGCGCGCAGCAGCAGCTTGCGGGTGCGCGTGGGGTCGGGCTGGATATGCGTGGAAGCGGTCGGAAGCGCGCTGATGTGCGCGCCGATCAGCCACAAGGCATCGTCCTTGACGATCACAAAGGCGTCATTGATCTGCGCGCGCCCGGCGCGGATCGCCTTGACTTCCCAGCCCTCGAGCACGAGGCCGGCTTCGTAGCGATCCTCGACGAAATAGTCGTGGAACGCCTTGCGGTTTTGGACGATGGACATGGTGCGAAACGGGCGGGGATTGTAACAGTGCGGGAACGACGACGATGAAAAAAGTCGCCCGCTCGGCAATCGTCGAGCATTCGACCAACCAGATGTACGCGCTGGTCGAAGATATCGAGGCCTATCCGCGTTTCCTGCCTTGGTGCGCCGGCAGTGAAGTCATCGAGCGCGGCCCCGACCGGACCGTGGCAACCTTGAAGGTTGGATTCAAGGGTGTGCGCCAATCGTTTACCACGGAGAACGCAAATCGGGAAGGCGAGTCGATCGAGATGCGCCTCGTAAAAGGGCCGTTCAAGCGATTCGCTGCACGGTGGAGGTTTCATCCGCTCGCCGAGCATGCGGCGCGCATCGAGTTCACCCTGGAGTTCGAATTCGCCAATCGCGTGCTTGCGAAGCTGCTTGAGCCAGTATTCGAGCATATCGCCGACACGATGGTTCAGGCGTTCACGCGCCGGGCAGACGAAGTGTATGGCGAAGCTGCTCGTTGAAGTAATCTATGCACGGCCAGAGGCCGCGGACCGGGTCAGCCTTGAGCTGAGCGATGGCGCCACAGCGCGCGAGGCATTGGCTGCGTCAGGGTTGCTGGAGCGGCACCCCGAGTTGCGTCTGGACGTTCCGGTGCTGGGGGTTTTCGGCCGCCAGGTGCGACCGGAGCAGCCGCTCGCCGACGGCGACCGGGTAGAGGTCTATCGAGCACTCGTTGCCGATCCGAAAGCGGCGCGCCGCCTACGCACGCAGAGCAAACGCTAGAACTCTATTTGCACCACGACGCGACTGCATCGCGCGCTTTGGCCGTTTCCTGCACACGCTGTGCATCGTCGAGGTAGAAGCGCTCGCCTTTCGCGTCGCTGCGCGCAATGCGTTGCCCGCTTTCCAGGGTGGACAGCATTTCGCGGGCGCGCGCGCAGTTCTCCTTGCGCTCGTCCGCCTCGCGCTGCGCCTGCTCCGATTTTGCAGCCGCTTCCTGTGCTTCCTTGACACGGCGTCGGAACTCGACCTCCTGCTCTGCAGGGGTGAGCGGCCCTTTCTTTGCGTCCTTTGCCGAATCGCCCGTCGCGGGTGCAGTCGATGCGGAGGCCGGGGCAGGCGGGGGGGACAGCGGCGTTGCCTGAATGCCCACGGGCGGCCGATCGCTATAGCGCGTTCGGCCGTCCTTGTCGACCCATTTGTAAAGCTGCGCGTGCGAAGAAACCGCGAACACCGCCGCCGCCAAACCCGCTGCCCATGTTGCCCTCATAGCGTCTCCCGAATGGCCCGATTCCAGGCTCAACGCGCGAGGCGCCGCCCCGGACGACATGGCGACGCTATCGGCTTTCCCCTTTTGCGTCAACGCGCGGCATCAGAGCCCAGTAGGCTCGCGTATAATGCGTCTTTGCGTGAAAGGTAAACCATGCGCGTGATCCAGAGGGCGCTCACGTTCGATGACGTCCTTCTCCTTCCCGCCCACTCTCGCGTCCTGCCGCGTGAAGTTTCCCTGAAAACCCGATTCACCCGCAAACTCGAGCTGAACATCCCGCTGGTGTCCGCCGCCATGGACACCGTGACCGAAGCACGCCTCGCCATTGCCATTGCCCAGGAAGGCGGGCTCGGCATCGTGCACAAGAATTTCACGCCAAAGGCACAGGCCGCGGAAGTGGCAAAGGTCAAGCGCTTCGAGTCGGGGGTGCTGCGTGACCCGATTACCATTCCTCCGGACATGACGGTGCGCGACGTGATTGCGCTTACCAAGCTGCACAAAATTTCCGGGGTACCGGTCGTCAAGGCCGGCAAGGTGGTTGGCATCGTTACCAACCGCGACTTGCGCTTCGAGTCTCAGCTCGACCAGCCTGTCAGGGCGATCATGACACCGCAGAAGCGCCTGGTCGTGGTCAAGGAAGGCGCGCCGCGCGAAGAGGCACTTCATCTCATGCATAAGCACCGCTTGGAACGGGTGCTGGTGGTGGATGACGAGTTCCGTCTGAAGGGCCTGGTCACGGTCAAGGACATCCTGAAAGAGACCGAGCACCCGAATGCGTGCAAGGACCTGCATGGCAAGCTGCGCGTCGGGGCCGCTGTGGGCGTGGGCGAGGGCACCGAGGAGCGCGTCGAGGCGCTGGTAGGGGCCGGCGCCGACGTGCTGGTCGTCGACACGGCGCACGGTCATGCGCAGGGCGTGCTCGACCGGGTCAAGTGGGTGAAGAAGAATTTTCCGAACGTTGAGGTGGTCGGTGGCAACGTCGGCACGGGAGATGGCGCGCGGGCATTGCTGGACCACGGCGCGGACGGCGTCAAGGTCGGCATCGGCCCGGGCTCGATCTGCACCACCCGGATCGTTGCCGGCGTGGGTGTGCCGCAGATTACCGCGATCCAGAACGTGGCAGAGGCGTTGAAGGATAGCGAGGTACCGCTGATCGCCGATGGCGGCGTGCGCTACTCGGGCGACATCGCGAAGGCGCTCGCCGCTGGGGCGCATGCGGTCATGCTGGGCTCGCTTTTCGCAGGCACCGAGGAATCGCCCGGCGACATCGAGCTCTTCCAGGGCCGTTCCTACAAATCCTACCGCGGTATGGGATCGCTCGGCGCAATGCAAAAAGGCGCGGCGGACCGATATTTTCAGGATTCGGAGATGAACGTGGACAAACTGGTCCCGGAAGGCGTCGAGGGACGCGTGCCGTACAAGGGCAGCGCGCTGAATGTGATCGATCAGCTGCTCGGTGGCGTGCGGGCGAGCATGGGCTATACCGGATGCGGATCGATCGGTGAGTTGCGCACCCGGGCACAGTTCGTCGAGATCACGTCGGCGGGAATACGCGAGTCGCACGTGCACGACGTGCAGATCGTCAAGGAAGCACCGAACTACCGCGTCGAGTAACGCATGGCACACGCGAGCAGGCTTAGCACGGCGCCCGAAGCATCGCCGGATTCGCAGCTGGCGCACGAGCGGATTCTCATCCTGGACTTCGGCGCGCAATACACACAGCTGATCGCGCGGCGCGTGCGCGAGGCCAAGGTGTACTGCGAGATCCATCCATGCGACGTGTCAGAGGCCTTTGTTCGGGCATTCGGCGCCAAGGGGGTGATCCTCTCGGGCAGCCACATGTCGGCCTACGAGCAATCGCACGACCGCGCGCCACCGGCCGTGTTCGAGCTCGGCGTCCCGGTACTCGGAATCTGCTATGGCATGCAGACCATGGCGCAGCAACTTGGCGGCAAGGTCGAAGCCGGCAGCGTTCGCGAGTTCGGCTACGCCGAGGTACGCGCTCGCGGCCACACGCGACTGCTCGATGCAATCGAGGATTTCCGTACCCCCGAGGGCCACGGCATGCTCAAGGTGTGGATGAGCCACGGCGACAAAGTCGTCGTGATGCCCGCGGGGTTCAAGCTAATGGCCTCGACCGAGGCCTGCCCGATTGCCGCGATCGCGGACGAACAACGTCACTTCTACGGCTTGCAGTTTCATCCGGAAGTGACCCATACGCGTCAGGGCAGGGCGATCCTGACGCGCTTCGTGATCGAGATCTGCGGCTGCGCGGGCGACTGGAGCATGCCCGCCTATGTCGACGAGGCCGTTGCAAGGATCCGCGAGCAGGTGGGCCGCGACGAGGTGATTCTTGGGCTGTCCGGAGGCGTGGACTCTTCGGTTGCCGCGGCGCTGATCCACCGGGCGATCGGCACGCAACTGACCTGCGTGTTCGTCGACCACGGGTTGCTGCGCCTGAACGAGGCGCAGCAGGTGATGGACACGTTTGCGCGGCATCTCGGGGTCAAGGTCATCCACGTCGACGCGGCCCGTGATTTTATGGCGAAGCTCGCCGGCGTGGCCGACCCGGAAGCCAAGCGCAAGATCATCGGACGGGAATTCGTCGAGGTGTTCCAGCGCGAGGCCGCACGCATCAGGAACGCCAGGTGGCTCGCGCAAGGCACGATCTACCCGGATGTGATCGAGTCGGCCGGCGCCAAGACCAAGAAAGCGACCACCATCAAGTCCCATCACAATGTCGGCGGCTTGCCCGAGACCTTGCACCTCAAGCTGCTCGAGCCATTGCGCGAGCTGTTTAAGGACGAGGTCCGCGAGCTCGGCGTGGCGCTCGGCCTGCCGCACGAAATGGTGTATCGCCATCCGTTCCCGGGCCCCGGCCTGGGCGTGCGCATTCTCGGCGAGGTGAAACAGGAGTACGCGGAGCTGCTGCGCCGCGCCGACGACATCTTTATCCAGGAGCTGAAACGCGCGACCGACGCGGAGGGACGCTCTTGGTACGCGAAGACGGCGCAGGCCTTTGCCGTGTTTCTGCCCGTGCGCTCGGTCGGCGTCATGGGAGACGGCCGGACCTACGAATACGTGGTCGCGCTGCGCGCGGTGCAGACCACCGACTTCATGACCGCCGAGTGGGCGCCGCTGCCCCATGAATTGCTCGC
>JBFKUL010000058.1:0-14149 GCA_041635755.1 Burkholderiales bacterium
CCCCGGGTAACCAGATCGTCGACCAGCACCCCGAGATAAGCCTCGTCCCGCCGAGGGCACCAGGGTCCTTCGCCGCGTACCTGCAAGCCCGCGTTAATCCCGGCCAATAGGCCCTGGGCCGCAGCCTCTTCGTACCCGGTGGTGCCGTTGATCTGGCCGGCGAAGAACAGCCCGGCGACCGACTTGGTCTCAAGCGACGAGCGCAAACCACGGGGGTCGAAGTAGTCATACTCGATGGCGTAACCGGGTCGAAGGATATGGGCGTGCTCCAGGCCGCGAATCGAGCGCACCAACGCAAGCTGGACGTCGAACGGGAGGCTGGTCGAGATGCCGTTCGGGTAGATCTCGTGGGTCGTCAGACCTTCGGGTTCGAGGAAGATCTGATGGCTCGTCTTGCCAGCGAAGCGATGGATTTTGTCCTCAATCGAAGGGCAGTATCGTGGCCCAACGCCCTGAATGACCCCGGTGAACATCGGCGATCGGTCCAAACCCGAGCGGATAATTTCGTGAGTGCGCTCGTTGGTCTGCCCGATCCAGCACGGCAGTTGCTTGGGATGCATCTCCCGGCGGCCGACGAACGAGAACACGGGCTCGGGCGAGTCGCCTGGCTGCAAATCGAGAACGGAGAAATCGATCGTTCGGCCATCAAGCCGAGGCGGCGTTCCGGTTTTCAAGCGCCCGACCGGCAACTCCATCTCGCGCAGCCGCGCGGCAAGCGTAACGGACGCTGGGTCCCCCGCGCGTCCAGCCTGGTAGCGCTCGAGTCCGACGTGAACCAACCCGGAAAGGAACGTCCCTGTGGTCAGGACCACCGCGCGGCCGTGAAATCGTACTCCGAGCTGCGTCACGACGCCGCAGGCGCGGGCGCCCTCAAGCAGAATATCGTCGACCGCCTGCTGAAAGAGCGTGAGGTGGGGCTGACCCTCTAGCCGCGAGCGTATTGCTTTGCGGTACAGCAAGCGATCTGCTTGTGCACGGGTCGCTCGAACCGCCGGCCCTTTTGACAAGTTCAGGGTGCGGAACTGGATCCCCGCCTCATCGGTGGCAAGCGCCATGGCGCCCCCAAGCGCATCGACTTCCTTGACGAGATGGCCCTTGCCGATACCCCCGACCGAGGGGTTGCACGACATCTGGCCCAGGGTGTCGATGTTGTGCGTCAGGAGCAGCGTTTCGCACCCCATGCGCGCAGCAGCAAGTGCCGCCTCGGTGCCGGCATGGCCGCCGCCGACTACGATGACGTCAAATTCGTCCGGAAAGTGCATATGCAGCGTTCAGCGCCGCAAACAAGGGGAGGCGTTGCGGAGGCGCAATGATACGGCAACGTTCCACGTGAAACTAGGCAATGCGCGTGCGCGCGGACCAGTGTTCCACGTGAAACACGCCTTGAGGCGTTGCCGTGACAGGGCAGGCATGCTATACTGCAGCAAAATAACTCATTGTTTTAAAAGAAATTATGGCTGAGTTGGTCAAGGTTCGTCATGCCCGAGAGGAGGATATCCCGGCGCTCATGGAAATCCAGTCCCGCGTATATCCGACAATCAGCGGCTGGAGCGATACGCAGCTAAAAAGCCAGCTTGCCCGGTTCCCTGAGGGGCAGCTCGTGGCATGTGTAGGCGAGCGAGTAGTGGGTGCGGCCAGTTCACTGATCATCAAGTGGGACGACTTCGGTGTACACCACACTTGGCGCGCAGTCACTGGTAGCGGGACTTTCGAAACGCACGATCCGAGCGGCCGCACGCTGTACGGGGCCGAAGTGTTCGTCGATCCGACCTTGCGTCGCGCGGGTATCGGCAAGAAGCTCTACCAGGGGCGCCGGCACATCTGCCGCGCACTGAACTTGCGGCGCATCATGGCTTGCGGACGAATGCCGAACTACCACCGCTATGCAGGCCAGATGACACCACAGCTCTATGCCATGCGTGTCCTCTGGGGTGATATCAAGGACCCGGTGATGCTGTTTCAGTTGCGCGAAGGCTTTCAGTTCTGCGGCGTGATCGAAGGCTATCTGCCCTCCGACTCCGAGTCCTGTGGCAATGCAACCATCATCGTCTGGCTGAACGAGCGCTACAAGCCCGACCAACCGACAACGATTCCAAAAGGACCCCTACTATGAAAGTACGCGTTGCCGCGATCCAGTACATGCTGCGGCCGATCTCAGGGTGGGACGAATTCGAGCGTCAGGTGCATTACGTGCTCAGCGCCGCGGGCGACTACAAACCGAATTTCGTCGTGCTTCCCGAAATCTTCACCACGCAGCTGATGTCGTTTCTTCCCGAGCGCGACGTGCGCTCCGCGGTGCGAGCGCTCGATCAGTTCACCGAGCGCTACAAGGCGCTGATGCGCAAGCACGCGATGCAGTACGGCTTCTACCTGATCGGCGGCACGCACCCGACGATACGCGGGAGCGAGTTGTTGAACACCGCGTACTTGTTCTCGCCACACGGCGAGATCTATACGCAGGACAAGACCCACCGCACGCGCTGGGAGCGCGAACGCTGGGAAACCGCTGCTGGCCAGAATCTAAATCTGTTCGAAACCGAGTTCGGCGACATCGCCATCCTGGTCTGCTACGACATGGAGTTCCCGGAGCTCGCGCGCAAGGTCTGCGAGGCGGGCGCCGATCTCCTGTTCTGTCCGTCGAGTACCGACGACCGCCAGGGCTTCTGGCGCGTACGCTACTGCTGCCACGCGCGTGCCATCGAGAACCAGGTCTACGTGGTGATGACCAGCACGGTCGGCAATCTGCCTGTCGAGGGACTCGGTTTGCACTACGGTCAGGCGTGCATCATGACGCCGTCCGACTTCCCGTTCGCCCGCGACGGCATCGCGGCAGAGGGCATCGTCAACACCGAACAGATCGTGATCGCCGATCTCGAGCTCGAACTGCTCTTCGCGAATCGCCTGAACGGCACGACGATTCCGCTTTACGACAAGCGACGCGACGTCTACGAGTCGCCCGTCGCAGTCACCAAGACCGCGCCAGTGCGAGAACCGGTGGAAACCTGAGGCGAGGTCGCACGCCGGCCGCTCAGGCGGCCACTTTTTGACCGAGCGTCACATCGAGCGCGCGCCCGAGCTTCTCGACCAGTTCGTCGAGCTGCGAGGTATCGAGGATGAATGGCGGCGCGAGCAGCACGTGGTCACCCTGCACGCCGTCGATCGTGCCGCCCATCGGGTAGCACAGCAGTCCGGCCTTGAGCGCTTCCTTCTTGAGTCGCGCGTGAGTGCGCAGCTTCGGGTCGAGCGGCCTCTTGCTCGAGCGGTCCGCGACCAGCTCGATGCCCCAGAACAGGCCGCGCCCGCGAATGTCGCCCACGTTTGGATGCGCACCAAAGGCCGAGCGCAGCTTGCGCTCCAGCTGCGCACCGAGCGGCCGCACTTGCGAGAGCACACCGCCCTCGTGCAGGCGGTGCTGCACCGCGAGCGCCCCGGCGCAGGCCGCTGCATGACCGAGATAGGTGTGCCCGTGCTGAAAGAAGCCGCTCCCGCCGACGATCGCGTCGAATACTTTCTTCGATGTCAGCGTCGCGCCGACCGGCTGGTAGCCGGCGCCCAGTCCCTTGGCCACGCACAGCAGGTCGGGAACGATACCCTCGTCCTCGTACGCGAACAGCTTGCCGGTGCGGCCCATACCGCACATGACCTCGTCTAGGATCAACAGCACGCCGTAACGGTCGCAGATCTCGCGCACCCGCTTGAAGTAGCCAGGGACCGGCGCTACCGCACCGAGCGTCGCGCCGACTACGGTCTCGGCGACGAACGCGATGACCCGATCCTCTCCAAGCTGCTTGATCTCCGATTCAAGCTCGCGTGCGAGCCGCTCTCCATACTGCGCATCGTCCTCGCCCGGCTCCCGCCCGCGATACGCATAGCAGGGCGATACATGGGTGACATTGATTAGCAACGGCTCGAACTGCTTGCGGCGCCACTGGTTGCCACCGACGGCCAACGCGCCCAAGGTGTTGCCGTGGTAGCTCTGACGCCGCGCGATCACGAAGCGTCGCTGGGTTTGACCGCGCTCGACGTGGTACTGCCGCGCCAGCTTGAGCGCTGCCTCGACTGCCTCCGAGCCCCCTGAAACGAAGTAGACCTTGTCGAAAGCGCCATGCGAATGCCCCACGAGCACTTCCGCAAGTGCCTCCATCGGCTGGTTACTGAAGAACGACGTGTGCGCGAACGGCAGTTTGTCGAGCTGCGCCTTGATCGCCGCGATCACCTCGCGATCCGAGTGTCCCAGACAAGACACTGCCGCGCCGCCCGAGGCGTCCAAGTAGCGCTTGCCCTCACGGTCGATGAGGTACGGCCCGTCGCCGCGTACGGCAACCGGATAGGTGTCACGCGGGTTACGATGAAATACGGCTGTCATGAGCGCAGTTCCTCTCTGAGCGACTCGCGCCGCCGCTTGAGCGCGGGCGGCAGATGCACGCCGAGCTTGGCAAACAGGGTGTCGTGCGATCCGAGCTCCTTTTTCCACGCCGCGGAATCCACCCGCGAGAGCTGGTCGTAACGCTCGGCACTGAAGCTTTCCAGACCTGTCCAGCGCAGATCATCGTAGCGCGGCATGATGCCGAGCGGCGAGTCAGCGCCCTTCGCGCGGCCGTGGCAGCGCTCCACGATCCAGGTCAGCACACGCATATTCTCCGAGAACCCTGGCCAAATGAATCTGCCCTCGGCGTCGCGACGAAACCAGTTGACCAGATAAATCTTTGGCGGATGGCGCAGCGCGCTACCCAGCTTCAGCCAGTGCGCGAAGTAGTCGCCGATGTTGTACCCGCAGAAGGCGAGCATCGCCATTGGGTCACGCCGCACCACGCCCACCTTGCCGGTAATCGCGGCCGTAGTCTCCGAACCGAGCGTCGCCGCCATGTATACCCCGTTCTCCCAGGTAGGCGCCTCGACCACCAATGGCACGGTCGACGAGCGGCGGCCGCCGAAGACGAATGCCGAGATCGGCACCCCACCCGGGTCTTCCCACTTCGGGTCCATCGACGGGCATTGCGACGCCGGTACGGTAAAACGCGCGTTCGGGTGCGCGGCGAGCCGCCCGCAGTCGGGCGTCCACGCCTTGCCCTGCCAGTCGGTCAGTTGCTCGGGCGCCTTCTCGGTCATGCCTTCCCACCACACGTCACCCTCGGGCGTGAGGGCAACGTTCGTGAAGACGACGTTCGCGGCGAGCGTCTTCATGGCGTTCGGGTTGGTCGCCTGCGAGGTGCCCGGTGCGACGCCGAAAAAGCCCGCCTCCGGGTTGATGGCATAGAAACGCCCGTCGCGCCCAGGCTTGATCCAGGCAATGTCCTCGCCGATGGTCGTCACCTTCCAGCCCTTGAAGGCCGCGGGCGGAATTAGCATGGCAAAATTCGTCTTGCCGCATGCGGAGGGGAACGCCGCGGTGACGTAGCTCTTTTCACCCTCAGGCGATTCCACGCCGAGGATCAGCATGTGCTCGGCAAGCCAGCCTTCGTCGCGCGCCATCACCGACGCGATACGCAGCGCAAGGCATTTCTTGCCGAGCAGCGCGTTGCCGCCGTAGCCCGAGCCATACGACCAGATCTCCCGCGTCTCGGGAAAGTGGACGATCCATTTCTCCTTTTCGTTGCTCGGCCAGGGGACGTCCTTCTTGCCGGGCTCCAGCGGTGCGCCGACGGTATGCACGCACGGCACGAAATCCCCGTCTTCGCCCAGCCAGTCGACGACCGCGCGGCCCATGCGCGTCATGATGCGCATGTTGACCACGACGTAGGCCGAGTCGGAGAGCTCGACACCGATCTGCGCGATGTGCGAGCCGATCGGACCCATCGAGAACGGCACCACGTATAGGGTTCGCCCGCGCATGCAGCCATCGAACAGCCGGCTGAGCGTGTTGCGCATCTCGCGCGGATCGACCCAGTTGTTGGTGGGACCCGCGGCCTCCTCGGCCTCGCTGCAGATGAAGGTGCGGTCCTCCATACGCGCTACGTCCGATGGATGCGAGCGCGCCAGGAAACTGTTCGGACGCAGCTTCTCGTTCAGCCTGATAAAGGTTCCCGCTTCGACCAACTCGCTACACAGACGGTCGTACTCCGCCTGCGAACCATCGCACCATACGACGCGCTCGGGTTTGGCCAGCCCCGCCATTTCGGACACCCACTGGCGCAAACCAGGATGCTTGACCCAGTCCGGCGCATTGGACTGATCGGCGGGAGTAGAACGGGGAGCGTTCATCGACACGACTCCGCTTAAAGAGGGGAGGCCGGGCCCGAGAAGCGACCTAGACCCGTTGTTTTCTTGATTTTTCAGCTTGTGGCAAATTTTACCATTCGCCATCAGGGCATAGTTGCCACCAGGAACAATCGGCGAAACGGATAAAGCGTGCTGCCGTCTGTCTCCCTCGGATACGCGAACGCAACGCGACTGCGGTACTCCGATTCGAACGCGCTCCGCAGCGGCACCGGCAGCGCGTCGAGCAGCGGCACCAGTAGTGTCGAGCGCGTCCAGTCTGCGACCGGATTCTCTCCCGCCAGTACCTGCAGGTACTCGGTTTCCCAGATATCCATCCGGCTCGCGCGTGCAGCGAGCAACGTACGATAGTGTGCCGGCGCGAGTACCGGCCAATGCCGGACGACGTGCGCCAGATGCTCGTGAAACGTAGATTCCCTAGCAAGTTCGGCGGCGATGCTGTGCGACGCGGCCGCAAAGTTGCGCGGCATCTGTACCGCCAGCACACCGCCTGGCAATAGCGTGTCGAGCAAACGCGGAAAAAGCACTTCATGTCGGTCGATCCAATGCAGCGCGGCGTTCGAGAACACCAGATCGAAATGCTCCGTCGGCCGCCAGGACTGGAGATCGGCGATTTGCCAGTCGATCTCGCGCCGGCGCACCCGAGCGGCGGCAAGCATTTCAGCTGAATTGTCGTAGCCCGAGATGCTGGCGCCGGGCCAACGCTCGGCCAGCAAGAGCGTAGCGTTTCCGCTGCCGCACCCGAGGTCGGCGATGCGGCTGGGGCGCTCGAGTGAAATGCGCGCCAGCAGATCCGTGGCCGGGCGCAGGCGCGCGTCCGCGAAGACCTCATAGCGTTTCGGGTCCCAGGGCATCGTCAGGCGCGCGCGCGGCGCAAGGCCAGCGATCGTGCCACGCGAAATGCCGCGCCGGTCGTGGTCGTCAGCACGATCACGCGCGTGACATGCGCCGCCGTAACCAGCGGTACCCCGAGCTGCAGCACCTTGGCGGTGATGCACATCTCCGCAATGCCCCCAGGCGCAGTGGCGAGCACCACCGTCGGCAACGGCAGGCCCAAAGCGATCGCGAGCAGTGCCCCTGCGGTGCCTGCGAGTGCGATCGCAATCAGAATGCTTGCCGCAGCGCCGGCGACGAAACCGGGCACCCGCTTCAGAAACCGCTGCTCGAAGCGCGAACCAAGCGCGCATCCGAGCAGGACCTGGCCCGCGTTGGAGACGGCGCCCGGCATCGAGGAAAACGGAATCTCTGCCGTGGTCAGCGCGATAACCGCGAACAGCGGCCCGAGCATGAAGGGATTGGGCAGACGCGCAAGCTTCACGCACCCCCCGGCCGCCGCAGCAAGCGCAAGCAGCAACAGCAGACGCGGCGTATCGAGCGCGGTCCTGGCGGGCTCGAACGCGTGCGCCCCCTGGGTACCGGAATAAGTCAACGCGAACGGAACCACGATCACCACAATGAGAATGCGCAGTGATTGTGCGAGCGCAACGCGGTCGACCTTGGCGCCGAAGCGCTCACCGAGCACCGCCATCTCGGTCGCGCCCCCCGGGACGCTGGCAAAGAATGCCGTAGTGCGGTCGGTGCCAGTGGCGCGACTCAGAATCCAGCCACCGACCCATCCCAGCGCGATGGCAAGCAGCGCTGCGAACAGCAGCAAGTGCCAGAATGAAATTACTTCTCGTGCCACCGCCGGCGTGAAGTAAAGGCCGAGCGCCGTGCCGATGACCACCTGTCCCACCTGCCGCCCCGCAAACGGCGCCCGCAACTGCGCGCCCGCGAAGTTGCACAGTGCCATGAGCACCAGCGGACCGATCATCCAGGGCAGCGGGATGCTCATGAAGGCGAACAGTGCGCCACCTGCCGTGCACAGCAGCAGGCTAAGGGCGGGGTTGACCCACGTTTCGCGCGCCGCCCTCATTTGCCGATGCAAAAACGCGAGAAGATCTCGCCCAGCAGGTCGTCCGCAGTGAACTCGCCAGTGATCTCGGACAGCGCGCGCTGCGCCATGCGCAGTTCCTCGGCAAAAAATTCCCATTGTGCTTGAGCGCGGCCTGCAGCCTCCAGATGATCGCGGGCGCTCTTCAGGGCGCGCAAGTGTCGCTCGCGCGCCAAGAACACGGATTCCCCGTTTGCTCGCCAGCCGGCCGCCTCGAGCAGCGCGCGCCGGAGTTCGGCGATGCCCGCGCCGGTTTTCGCTGATAGCCAAACTTCGGTCACTGCGCCGGGGCGCAGCGCCGGCGCCGCGTCCGGCAGCAGATCGATCTTGTTGTAAACGTCAATGCGCGATCCCTGCGCCGGCAGGCGTTCAAGCAGCGCGCGATCGTCCGGGCCGATCCCGGCGGCCGCATCGAACACCATGAGCACGGCGTCGGCGCGCTCGACTTCACGCCAGGTCCGCTCCACGCCCAAGCGCTCGACTTCATCTCGCGCCTCGCGCAGCCCGGCGGTGTCGATCACCACGATCGGCACGCCTTCAATCTGAATTGCCTCGCGCAGCGCGTCCCGGGTGGTGCCCGGAATCGGTGTCACGATCGCGCGCTCTTCGCCCGCCAGCCGGTTAAGCAGGCTTGATTTACCGACGTTCGGTCGCCCGGCGAGGACGACATGAATGCCGGTGCGCAGCAAACTGCCCTGTTTGCTGCGCGCAAGCACGTCGTCTAGCGCCCGGCACGCGTGCGCGAGCCGGGCCGCGGCGTCCTCGCGGTGCAGGGTATCCACCTCCTCGTCCGGAAAGTCGAGCATCGCTTCAGTGAGCGCCCGCAACTGCGTCAGCTCCTCGACCAGCACCCGGATGGCGCGCGAGAATTCTCCTTCAAGCGACCGAGCGGCTGAGCGCGCGGCCTCTCGACTCGCCGCGTCGATCAGGTCAGCGACGGCCTCCGCCTGAGCGAGATCGAGCTTGCCTTCCAGGAACGCGCGTCGGGTGAATTCTCCGGGCTCGGCGAGGCGCGCACCGGCATCGAGGCATGCGGCGAGCACGCTATGCAACACGATCGGCCCACCATGGCCCTGCAACTCGAGCACAGGCTCGCCGGTATAGGAATTCGGAGCTGGGAAGTAAAGCGCTACCCCGTCATCAAGCGTCGCACCCGTGGCGTCGCGAAACCGGCAGCGGGTGGCATGGCGCGGCGCAGGCAGCCGGCCAAGCAGCGCGCGCGCGATGTTCGGGACCGTTGCACCCGAAAGGCGCACTACACCGATGCCGCTGCGCCCCGGCGGGGTGGCGAGCGCGGCAATCGTGTCGCGCGCGCTCGTCTCGCGTGTGGATTCGGGGTTCGGGCCGCGCGAGGCGCCCCGTTCAGCGCTTGGCATGGGCAGGTTTATCGCGCTGGAACATGCGCTGAATCTGCCATTGCTGGGCGATCGAAAGAATATTGTTGACCAGCCAGTACAGCACCAGACCGGCCGGGAAAAAGAAGAAGAACACGCTGAACACGTAAGGCATGAACTGCATGACCTTCGCCTGCACCGGATCGGGCGGCACCGGGTTCATCCTGGTCTGCAGCACCATCGTGATCGCCATCAGAATGGGCAGTACATAATATGGATCGAGCGCCGAGAGGTCCTTAATCCATAGAATGAACGGCGCCTGGCGCAGCTCGATCGCAGCGAGCAGCACCCAGTACAGGGCAATGAATACCGGGATCTGCACCAGGATCGGGAAGCAGCCACCGAGCGGATTGATCTTCTCGGTCTTGTAGAGCTCCATCATCGCTTGATTCATCTTGGCGCGATCGTGTGCGTACATCTCGCGCAGCTTGGTCAGGCGCGGCGTGACGAGCTTCATCTTCGCCATCGACTTGTAGCTTGCCGCCGACAGCGGGAAGAACACGGCCTTGATCACCACCGTGAGCAGGATGATCGCCACGCCCCAGTTTCCAGTCCAAGCATGGAACAGCTCAAGCAGCCAAAACAGCGGCCACGCGATAATGGCGAGGAATCCGTAATCGACCACCAGATCCAGTCCAGGCGCCGCCGTTCTGAGGCGACTCTGCTCCTGAGGTCCGGCATAGAGCCCAACCTGCACCCTGCTCGAGGCGCCCGGCTCCGCCTGGGGCGTCGGGATAATGGCACCGGCGGTGTAGAGTCCGTCGCTCAATTTTCTCGCGTAGTACTCACGCGGCGCCTTGTCCTCGGGCAACCAGGCGGCGACGAAATAGTGCTGCACCATCCCGATCCAGCCTTCTGTTGATTGCAGCGGCAATCCGGCCTTGCCCTTCTCGATGTCCGAGAAATCGACTTTTTGAAAAGCCTTTTCGGCCGTGTAAAGGGCGGGGCCAAAATAAGTCGCCATCATCGCCGTCTGGCCAGGCGGCGACTTGTCATCGCGGGAAAGCTGGAAATAGCTGTGAGCCGCAAGCGCCGCCGCGCCACGGTTCGTCAATTCGAAAGCGACATCCACGATGTAGCGATTGCGGTGAAACGTGTAAATCTTTTCGATCTCCACGCCGGTCGGACCGTCCGCCACCAGCCGGACTTCCACTTTGCTGGCGTCCGATGCCAGCTCCCGTGGACCGGGCAGCGCGCGCCATGCGCTGCGGTGATTCGGCATGCCCTCGCCGATGAGTCCGCTTTGCGCCACATAGTTGTGTGCCGGTCCGAGGAGCTCGAAGGGATTGCCGGCGTCTCCTTGCTCCCGGTGCTTGAGGAACGCGACCTTGATGAGCGAGCCACCGACAGTGTCGATCTCGGCCACCATCAGGTCGGTCTGCACGCGAATCACTTCTCCGCGCGCAAGCGACGGCGCCGGGCTCGCGCCCGGCACGCTGGGCACGCTTACCGCAGGCCCTTGGGCCTTGGACGACGCCGGGACAGCGGGTGCGCTCGGCGTCGGTACGCCCTTCTGCGCTTCAGCTGCACTCGGTGCCGGTTTCGGGCGTTGTGCCTTCTCCCACTCGTTCCATAGCAGCAGCAGTGAAAAGCTGAAGATGAACAGCAGAATCAGTCTTTGGGTGTCCATGGCGGTTCTTGTCGTTTCAGGGAGCGCGTCGCGTCCCGGGGACCGGATCGTAGCCCCCCTCATGCCATGGACCGCAGCGGCACACGCGCCGCGTAGCAAGCCAGGTTCCCCGCCAAGCGCCATGCCGCTCAAGTGCCTCCTCGGCGTACTCGGAGCAACTCGGGTGGAAGCGGCACGCGCGCGGCAGCATCGGGCTGATGAGATACCGATAGCCCCGCACGGCAAAGCGCAGCAACTGGGTCATCGATTGAGCTTCAAGAGCAATCCGCGCAAGTGCGCGATCATGTCGGCCGCGGGCCGGACCCCGTATGGCGGGCGCACCAAGACGTCGAGCGCACCGAGATTCTCCTGCTCGAGCCGAAACGCCTCGCGAATGTAGCGCTTGATGCGATTGCGAATGGTCGCCTTGGCAGCATGTTTCCGGGTGACAAGCATTCCGAGGCGCGCCGGCCCTGCATCGCGTCGCCCAATGAAGAATGTGAACCCGGAAAGGCTGCGCCGCTCGCCCTCGCGCAGCAGGCGCTCAAAATCCGCGCTTCGCCTGAGTCGCCGCCGCGCTCCCAGACCGAGTTTTCGGAGGGGGCGCTGCACGGGGCGTTGCGCTGCCGAGCATGCGCAGCAGGCAGGCCTAGACCGCGAGGCGCCGCCGACCGACGGATCGACGATTGCGGATCACGGCGCGCCCGCCTCGGGAGCGCATGCGCACCAAGAAACCGTGACGCCGCGCGCGCCGCGTCTTGGACGGCTGGTAGGTTCGTTTCATTGCTGTCCGGACCCGGAAAAAGGGCGGTATTAGAGCCTGCGTGCCTACCCATTGTCAAATCTAGGGAATTTGTCGTGCGCGCCTGTGGATAACTAGCGACGGAAAAGGTAAAATTATCTGCTCGCTGAAGCGCTTTGCAAGTGCTCCGGAAACCCCTTGCGCATCGAGCGCGAACGAGGCCAAAGACAAGATGCAAACCCTCTGGGACGCTTGCCTGCGCCGCTTGGAGCAGGAGCTGCCCGCGCAGCAATTCAACACGTGGATTCGCCCCCTTTCGCCCGAGGTGGCAGCCGCCGATTCGAGCACGCTGACGCTCGCTGCCCCGAACCGTTTCGTTCTCGAACTGGTCCGCGAGCGCTTCTCGGCGCGCATCGAAAAGCTTGCTGCCGAGGCGAGCGGACGGGAGCTCGGTCTGCAGCTGGTGCTCGCCCGTGGCGCAGAGGCCCCGGCCCGAAGCGCGTCCCCCAATCCACGCGCGAACGACGAAAGCCCCGGTGCGTCCGAGCGCGCAAGGCTTAACCGCACCTTTACTTTCGAGAGTTTTGTTACCGGCAAAGCGAACCAGTTGGCGCGCGCGGCTGCGGTCCAGGTGGCCGAGAACCCCGGCATCTCGTACAACCCTTTGTTCATCTATGGTGGCGTCGGCTTGGGCAAGACGCACCTGGTGCAGGCGATCGGCAACCACCTTGCCGAACAGCGGCCCAGCGCCCGTATCCGTTACACCCACGCTGAGCAGTACGTAACCGACGTGGTGCGCGCTTACCAGCAGCGATCGTTCGACGACTTCAAAAGGTATTACCACTCGCTCGACCTGCTTCTGATCGACGACATTCAATTCTTCTCCAATAAGGGCCGCACGCAAGAAGAATTCTTCTACGCTTTCAACGCCCTGGTCGAGGCCCACAAGCAGATCGTTATCACGTGCGACACCTACCCGAAGGAGATCACTGGAATGGAGGAGCGGCTGATCTCGCGCTTCGGATGGGGACTCACCGTGGCGATTGAACCCCCCGAGCTCGAGATGCGCGTCGCGATCGTGCTGAAGAAGGCCGAGGCCGAATCCTTGGCGCTGTCCGAGGACATCGCTTTCTTCATCGCCAAGCACATCCGTTCCAATGTTCGGGAACTTGAAGGAGCGCTGAAAAAAGTGCTCGCCTATTCGCGCTTTACGGCACGGGAGCTTTCGCTCGATCTCGCCAAGGAGGCACTGCGCGACATCCTGCACGTGGTAAACCGGCAGATCTCGGTGGAAGGCATCCAGAAGACCGTCGCCGAGTACTTCAAGATCAAGGTCTCGGACATGCACTCGAAGAAACGCAGTCGAAACGTCGCGCGCCCCCGACAAGTGGCGATGGCGCTCGCCAAGGATCTTACCCAGATGAGCCTGCCGGAGATCGGAGAAGCCTTCGGCAACCGCGACCACACCACGGTGCTGCACGCTTGCCGGACGGTCGCAACCCTTCGCAAAAAGGACGTGTCGCTGAATCGCGACTATCTGGTGCTTGAACAGGTACTCAAAGGATGATCGACACGCGAGAAACTGTGCGCGAGCCTGGAACAAGCTGTGCATAACATGGTGCTCCGCAAGATCTCGCTAAAACGATCAACACCCATGCACAGACCCTCCACAACTTGTTCATGCACCCGCCGCGGCTTAAGCGCCTGTGTCGGAACGGGTTTGCAGGTTATACAGAATTCGCGGCGGCTCTATTAACTATTACTACTAAGGTAAAAGAAATGGTTCTAGTCAAAGCAAAGCGCGATGAGTTGCTTGAACCGCTCTCCGCGGTCAGCGGAATCATCGAACGTCGCCACACGCTGCCGATCCTGTCCAACGTTTTGATCGATCGCGGCGCCAAGTCCCTGTCGTTCCTTGCTACGGACATCGAAATCCAGATCACGGCGAGCTCGGCACTGGAGCAGGGGGGCGACGCGCATACCTTGACGGTCGGCGCGCGCAAGCTCGTCGATATCCTGCGCGCGCTGCCGGACGGCTCTGACGTAACGCTGCAGCTGCAGGACAAGCGTCTGCTCGTCAAAGCCGGCAAGAGCCGCTTCTCGCTGCAAACGCTACCGGCGGACGATTTTCCGAAGATCGCCCGGGCTGCGGGCGACGCTGTGCGCTTCTCGCTGTCGCAGCGCTCGCTGCGCAAGCTGCTTGGTCTGGTGCAGTACGCGATGGCGCAGCAGGACATCCGTTACTACCTGAACGG
>JBFKUL010000059.1:0-13910 GCA_041635755.1 Burkholderiales bacterium
GGAGGGAGACAGTCCCCCCCCCAGCACCCCCACCCCGCCGTTGGTTGCGTAACGCGACTTGATGCTCGCTTTCTCTGAATTGGCGCCGCTGCTGTTCGTGCACGGTGCGCGAAACGCGGGTGGCTGGACAGGGCGAGGGTGATTAGACTCGAGTCTTCACCGAAAGCGCGAACGAAAGAATGAAACCGAATCTGATCGTCATCCTGGTCGACGACCTGCGCTTCGACGAGACCGGTGCGTCGGGGCATCCGTACATGAAGACGCCGCACATCGACCGTTTGGCGAACGAGGGCGCGAAATTCGAGAACGCCTTCCATACCACGCCGCTGTGCTCGCCGAATCGCGCCTCGATCCTCACCGGGCAGTACGCCAGCCGCCACGGCATCATCGACAACGTCGGCCGCGACGCGATGAGCCATCGGCTCGCCAACTATCATCTCGAGCTGAAGAAGCTCGGCTACGAAACGGCCCACATTGGCAAGTGGCACATGGGCAACGACGCCTCGCCGCGCCCCGGCTACGATCATTGGGTGAGCTTCCGCGGCCAGGGCATGATCACCAACCCGGTGTTCTGGGAGAACGGCGGCGAGCGTCCATTGCAGGGTTATGTCACGGATTTGCTGAACGAGCGCGCAGCCGAGTTCGTCGGCCGCAAGCGCAAACATCCGTTCGCGCTGTTTTTCGCGCACAAGGCGGTGCACCCGGACGTGCAGCAGAAACAGGACGGCTCCATCGACGCCAGCACCATGCAGGGCTACGTGCTCCCCGAGCGGCACAAGACGCTTTACCAGGACATGACCTACCCGATGCGCCCGAGCGTGCGTCCGCTCGAACAGGTGCTGGAGCAGAAGCCGGCGTGGCGCGAGCTGTTCGAATTGCGCCAGGACCCTTCTTGCCGGGCCTTCCTCGATGCGCTCCACGTCGGTACGCAGGAAGAGGTCCGCGAGCGCGCCGCGATGATGGCCTCGGTCGACGAAGGCGTGGGCATGCTGCTCGAGGCACTCGAGAGAAACGGCAAGCTCGACAAGACCTTCATCCTCTTTCTGGGCGACAACGGGTTTTTCTTCGGCGAACATGGCCTGGGGGCCGAGCGGCGCTTTGCCTACGAAGAAGGCATCAGGACCGCCTTTTTCGCCCGCTATCCGAAGCGCATCGCGCCGGGCACGACCTTCGGCCAGATGGTGCTGGCGACCGACATCGCGCCCACGCTGATCGAGCTCGCGGGTGGCAAGCCCGGTGCGCACGTGCAGGGACGATCGCTGGTGCCGCTCATGAAGGGCCGCGGCAAGAAGTGGCGCAGCGCGTTCCTCATCGAGTACTTCAACGAGTCGGCCTGGCCCTGGATCGTCGGCATGAGCTACAAGGCGGTGCGAACCGAGCGCCACAAGCTCGTCCATTGGGTACACAAGGAAGGCGTCGACGAGCTCTACGACCTGGAGCGTGACCCCTACGAGATGGCCAACGTCATCGCCGACCCGGGGTACGCCGGGGTGCGCAAGGATTTGCAAAAGGAGTTGCGCAAGCTGGTCGCCGACGCGGTCGGTCTGTAGCAAAGTCCCTTGCCCGGCGCTCGGGGCCGCGTCATGATTTCGGCCGCCAGACTCGCCCAGGGAGGCATGCTTGGACCCACACGACCGGCCCGTCAACAAAAAGACGCCTGCGCAGCTCGCCACCGAGGTGACGCGATGCGCTCCGGAACAGGGGGCGGCGCTGCTCGCAGAATACGACGGTGCGGTGATCGCTGCGACCCTCGCGTTGCTCCATCCCGCCACGCTCCAGGACGTCATCGCCGAGCTGCCCTCCGAGGCGCGCGAGCACGCCCTCGCGGCGGCGAGCCCGGAGCAATCGCGCCAGTGGCAGCGCAACGCGATGTACCCGGACGGAACGCTCGGCCGCATGATGGACCCGGTACTCGCCGTGTTCCGGCCCGAGGTGACCGTCGGCGACACCATCGAAGTACTGCGCGAGATGGTGAAAAGCCAGCTCGTCACCTATTGCTACGTCACCGACGAGCAGGATCACCTGCTCGGCGTGGTCACAATGCGCGACCTGCTGTTTTCCGACAACACGCGCACACTGGCCGATATCATGCTGCGCGACGTGTTCTCGCTGCATGCGGCAATGCCGCTCGAGGAGGCGATGAAGCTCACGCTCGATCGGCACTACCCCGTATATCCGGTGGTCGACGCCGAACGGCGCCTGCGCGGTGCCGCACGCGGCCAGTCGATGTTCGAGGCGCGCGCCTTCGATATCGCCGCGCAGCCCGGTAGCATGGTGGGCGTCGACAAGGAGGAGCGCCTGGCGACGCCGTGGAAGGAAAGCCTGATCATGCGTCACCCGTGGCTGCAGCTGAACCTGCTCACCGCGTTCCTCGCGGCCGCGGTGGTCGGCTACTTCCAGGACACGGTCGATCGCCTGGTAATTCTGGCGCTGTTCCTGCCGGTGCTCGCCGGGCAGTCGGGCAATACGGGCTGCCAGGCGCTCGCCGTTACGCTTCGCGGCATGACGCTTGGTGAACTCAAGCCGGGATCGGAGCGGCTGCTCGTCGCCAAGGAAGCCGGCCTCGGTCTGTTGAACGGCACGCTCGTCGGCGTTACGGCCGGGATCGGCATGTACCTGATTGCGTCGGGACAGGGGCAGGCGCACCCGTTCATGCTGGCAGCGGTGGTGCTCTTTGCGATGGTCGGTTCGTGTATCGCGAGCGGCATCTCGGGCGCGCTCGTGCCGCTCACGCTCAAGCGTTTCGGCTTCGATCCGGCGACGGCCTCGAGCATCTTTCTCACCACCGCCACCGACGTGGTGAGCATGGGGATGCTGCTCGGTCTCGCCACGATCCTGGTCCTCTGACGGCGGGTCGCGGCGCGCTCGAACGTTGACCGACAAGCTTCTCGTTCTCAACGCTGGCTCCTCGAGCCTCAAGTTCTCGCTCTACGAAGCGGCGGCGGACGGGCCAGAGCTAAGGATACGGGGACGCATCGAGGAGCTGCATGGCGAGGCGCGCTTCAGCGTGCGAGACGCGGCGGGCGCCGAGCTCGGCAAGCGGGCCTGGCCGCGAGGCGCACTCACCGCCTCGGACGCGCTGGCCTTCCTGCTCGATTGGCTGGCCGAGCACGGTGCTGAGCGTCCTGTCGCCGTGGGCCATCGTGTGGTGCACGGCGGCAGCGAATTCTCCGAGCCGGTACGCGTAGATGCCGCGCTGCTCGAGCGCCTCGAGCGTCTCGCGCCGCTCGCCCCATTGCACCAAAGTGCCAACCTTGAGCCGATCCGGATGCTCGCCCGGCGCGATCCGGGGCTGGCGCAAGTCGCTTGCTTCGACACCGCGTTTCACCGGTCTCAGCCAGCACCGGCGCAAGCGCTGGCGCTGCCCGAAGCGCTGACCCGCGAAGGCGTGCGGCGCTACGGCTTTCACGGCTTGTCCTACGAGTACGTTGCCGGCGCGCTGGCACGCCATGACACGCGCGCGGCTGCGGGCCGGAGCGTGATCGCGCATCTGGGCAACGGCGCTTCGATGTGCGCGCTGCGCGGCGGGCGCAGCATCGCCACCACGATGGGCTTCAGCACGCTGGACGGACTGCCGATGGGCACGCGCTCGGGCGCGCTCGATCCCGGCGTGCTGCTCTGGCTGATGGACGCGAAAGGCATGAGCGTGCGCGAGCTCGAGGAGCTGCTATACCATCGCTCGGGACTGCTCGGCGTGTCGGGGATCACGAGCGACATGCGGGCGCTGCTTGCGAGCGATGCACCGGCGGCGCGGCGCGCGATCGACCTTTTCGTCTACCGCATCGGCCGCGAGCTCGGCTCGCTGGTTGCTGCGCTTGGCGGACTGGACGCGCTGGTGTTCACGGCGGGCATCGGCGAGCACGCGGCCGAGATCCGCGCGCGCGTGTGCCGCGATGCGGCTTGGCTCGGCGTCGAGCTCGACGAAAACGCGAACCGCGGCGGCGGGCCCCGCATCTCGGGCGCCGGGAGCCGCATCTCGGTGTGGGTGGTTCCGACCGACGAGGAGCTGATGATCGCGCGCCATACCGCGCGCCTGTTTCAGTCCTCGTAGATCATCCTGCGGGTCATTCCGCCGTCGACGATGAAATTCTGGCCGGTGACGAAGCCGGCCGCATCCGAAAGCAGGAACGCGATCATCTCGGCGACATCCTCGGGGCGACCGACCCGCCCCGCCGGGTGCTGCGCGTGGTCCTCGGGCCGGAGCGGCGTGTTGCGTCCGGTTGCCTTTGTCCCGCCGCGCACGTCGATCCAGCCCGGACTGACGCAATTGACGCGAACGTCCGGCCCCAGACTGACGGCGAGCGCATGGCTGAGCGCCACCACGCCGCCTTTCGACGCACTGTAGGCTTCGGTGTTCGGCTCGGATTGCAGGGCACGTGTGGAGGCGATATTGACCATCGCGCCTTTGCTGCGGCGCAGGTGCGGTGCGCAATGCTTGGCCATCAGGAATACGCCGGTGAGATTGGTGGCCAGGCGCCGATTCCACTCGGCGAGCGCGAGCGCCTCGAGTGGGCCGCTCGCGGCGCCCGTGATCCCGGCGTTGTTGACCAGCGCGTCCAGCCGTCCCGCGCGCTGCAGCACGGCGCCGACGCAGGATTCGACCGACGCTTCGGTTGACACGTCGCACTCGATGAACTCGACGCCGAGCGCCGTCTGCGCCTCGAGCCCGGCCGCGGCGTCGATGTCGGCGATCGTGACCCGGTAGCCCGCGGCGGCGAGGCGCTGCGCGCTCGCCTTGCCGATGCCTCGCGCGCCGCCGGTGACCAGCGCGACCCTAGCCTGTGTTGCGCTCATCTTTGCTCAGGATCAAACTGGGCCTCGTCCGGTGGTGGTGAGATTAGAAACGCGGTGAAACCTACGGCCCGCGGGCAGGAGGCATCATGTTACAGCTTGAAGACTGTATCGCCCTGTGTGATCTGACCGAGGACGAGGTGCTGGCGATCGCCGAGCACGAGCGCATCCCGGAAATGGCGGCCGTGGAACTCGGCAGCTACCTGGTGCGATCTCCCGACGGCGAGCTCTTCATCAAGTCGATGATCCGCGACGATATCGTTGCAGCGATCGAGCGAGGCGACCGCGAGCACGCGCTGGCGCTCAAGTGCGTGCTGCGCGACTATATTTTGCAGCACCCGCGCTGCGACGACCGGATACGCCGCGGCCTGCACCAGCCCGAACGCCGTCGAACCTGATGCGGCGGAGCCTTTTCGCGGCAGCGGGCTTGGACTAGACTTCCGACGGGAAGCGTCACGGGAGGGTGAACGATGCAAGTCAAGGAGATCCTGCGGGTCAAAGGCAACCGGCTGGTGACCGCGGACCCGACCGGGCGCGCGGCCGATGCGGTGAAAACGATGGCGCAGCAGAACCTCGGCTCGCTGGTGGTGATCGAGCAGGGCCGCATGTCGGGCATGCTCACCTTCCACGAGATCTTGCAGGCGCTCGCCAAATCGGGCGACCTGGGCAATGTCAAGATTGCGGACATCATGGAGCGCGATCCGGTCACCGCGACGCCCGAGATGGAAGTCAACGACCTGCGTCGCACCATGCTCGAGAGCGGGGCGCGCTATCTGCCGGTGCTTCAGGAGGGCAAGCTGATCGGCGTGATCTCGTTCCGCGATGTCGCCAAGGCGGTGCTCGAGGAGCAGGACTTCGAAAATAAAATGCTCAAGGGCTACATAAAGAACTGGCCCGCGTAGCGGCCCAGTTCTTATGTACCCCTGCAAATCGGAACAGGGGAAGAGGGCGTCCCCTCTTCCCCCGGTCCCCCAACACTCCAACGCGAGAAGGTTCTCGTTCAGCGATGGCTCGAACGCTGCCTTCGTTCGTCTCGTTCGCCGCACTATTACTTGATTGAATCGCCGTCGGTTCCTGCTGGGTGCTGGAGTGGCGGCCGCCGGGGCCGCAGGCGTGGCGGCGTGGCGTTACTGGCCAGACGAGGGGTTCTGGAATCCCTGCCTAGCGCAGCTCCCGCGTCGCCTTGCCGAGCACGAGCTGGTGCGGGCCGCGTGGCACGGCATCGATGCGACGCAGATGTGGGACGCGCATGCGCACCTGGTGGGAACGGGCGACGCGGGCAGCGGCATCTACGTCAATCCGAGAATGGAAAGCCTGCTCAACCCGGCCGATTACGCCCGGCGCCTGTTCTTCCTGAACGCGGGGTGCGTGCACGACGCCCCGGGCAGCGTGGATCTGGCCTACGTCGAGCGCATGCGCAACCTGCTCGACGGCATGCGCCCTGGCGTCAAGCTGCTGTTGTTCGCGTTCGATCGCACCCACGACGAGCGCGGCGCGCCGGATCTCGATCGCTCCGGGTTCTACGTTCCGAACCCGTACACGCGAGACGTCGCGCGCGCCCATCCGCAGGTCTTCGAGTGGGTGGCATCGATCCATCCCTACCGGGCGGATAGCGTCGAGGCGCTCGAGCAAGCGAAGCGCGACGGTGCGCGTGCGGTCAAGTGGTTGCCCGCGGCGATGGGCATGGATCCGGCCTCGCCGCTTTGCGACCGCTTCTACCGCGCGCTGGCGGCCAGCGGCCTGCCGCTCATTGCCCACGCCGGGCTCGAACGGGCGGTGCTGGGCACCGATACTCAGCACTACGGCAATCCGCTGCGCTTGCGGCGCGCGCTTGACGCAGGCGTGCGCGTGGTGGTGGCGCATTGCGCCTCGATGGGTGAGGACCGCGACCTCGATCGGGGGCCGAACGGCCCCTATGTCGAGAGTTTCGCGCTGTTCGCGCGCATGATGGACGAGGCCCGCTCCCTGGGCCGGCTATTCGCCGACATTTCCGCGATGACGCAGCTCAACCGGGCCGGGCCGGCCCTCGCCACGGTCATTGAGCGCACCGACTGGCACGCGCGTCTGCTGAACGGCTCGGATTACCCGTTGCCCGGCGTGATGCCGATTTTCTCGCTCGACTATCTGGTGTCGCTCGGTCTGCTCGAGAACCGCGCGGCGCCGGTGTTGCGCGAGATCCGCGCCCACAACCCGCTGCTGTTCGACTTCGTCGCCAAGCGTCATCTTCGCTCCAACGGCCACGCGTTCTCCCGGGGCGTATTCGAGACGCGGCGCTTTTTCGAACCGGAGACCTGAGACCGACCTAGCACGGCGGCCAAGGCCCCGGCCAGTGGTGATAGGGGTAAGCGCTCCACAGACCGGTGCAGCCGAAACTGCGGCCGAACGGATCGTAGCGATAGCTGCGCGCAAAGGCCTCGCGACGGCGGATTTCGTCGATCTGGGCATGTTGCAGCCAATCGAGCACGCGCACCGGGACGCCCTGCTCGTGCAGGCGCACGATGTCCGAGGCCGATAGCGGCAGCACCGTGCGCGAGCGCTCGAGCCGCGCGATGATCGCCCCGGGATCTTCGCCCTCCCGCGCGAGCCGCAGCACCTCCGCTTCGCTTAGCGGCGCGGGCCGAGGTTCGAGCGCGGCACAGCTCGAAAGCAGAACGATGCACGTTAATGCAAGCAGGGTACGCATGAGAATTGGACTGCGTCAGGCCGATGAGCGTTCGCGACGCCATGCTAAACTCGTTTCGACCTCCCGCGCGACGCCTGCCCATGTCCGGCAACTCATTCGGCACGCTTTACTGCGTGACCTCCTTTGGCGAGTCGCACGGGCCCGCCTACGGCGGCGTGGTCGACGGCTGTCCTCCGGGTCTCGAGCTCTCGGCCGAGGACCTGCAGCGCGAGCTTGATCGCCGCAAGCCCGGCAGCTCGCGACACGTAACCCAGCGGCGCGAGTCGGACAAGGTCGAGATCCTCTCCGGCGTGTTCGAGGGGCGCACCACCGGCACCGCGATCGGCTTCCTGGTGCGCAACGAAGACCAGCGGAGCAAGGACTACTCGGCGATCGCCGAGAAGTTCCGTCCCGGGCACGCCGATTACACGTATACGCAGAAGTACGGCTTTCGCGATCCGCGCGGCGGCGGTCGCGCCTCTGCGCGCGAGACCCTGGTGCGCGTGGCCGCGGGCGCGATTGCCCGGAAGTGGCTGAGCGCCCGCTACGGCCTGCGGATTCGCGGCTACCTCGCGCAGCTGGGAACGATCGTCATACCGTTCGAGTCCTGGGACGCGGTCGCCGACAATGCGTTCTTCGCGCCCAACGCGAAACTGGTGCCGAAGCTCGAGGCCTACGTGGACGCGCTGCGCGAGAGCGGCGACTCGTGCGGTGCCCGCGTCAACGTGCTTGCCGAAAAGGTGCCGGTCGGATGGGGCGAGCCGGTCTATGGTCGCATCGACGCCGACATTGCCGCGGCAATGATGTCGATCAACGCGGTCAAGGGCGTCGAGATCGGCGCAGGCTTTGCCGCGGTCGCGCAAAAGGGCAGCGAGCATGGCGACGAGATGAGCCCCCAGGGATTTCTCTCGAACAACAACGGCGGCACGCTGGGCGGCATCACCAGCGGGCAGGACATCGCGGTCTCGATCGCGCTCAAGCCGACCTCCAGCATCCGCATCGAGCGACGCACCGTCGACCTGAGGCGCACGGCGACGACCGTCCAGACGACCGGGCGACATGACCCCTGCGTCGGCATCCGGGCGACCCCGATCGCCGAGGCGATGCTCGCCTGTGTGCTGATGGACCATGCGCTCAGGCACCGCGCGCAGTGCGGCGATGTGGCGCTGCCGCTCGAGCCGATCGCGGCGCGCGCGCCAAAGGGCAAGCGCTAGAAAACCCCAACAAATTCAATTAGAGTAGCGCCAGAGCCCCTGAGGGCCCGAGAGGACAACAACATGAGCAGCAAAGGGCAGTTGCTACAAGACCCGTTCCTGAACACGCTCCGCAAGGAGCACGTGCCGGTCTCGATCTACCTGGTGAACGGCATCAAGCTGCAGGGTCAGATCGAGTCGTTCGACCAGTACGTGGTGCTGCTGCGCAACTCAGTGACGCAGATGGTGTACAAGCACGCGATCTCCACGGTAGTGCCATCGCGGCCGGTCAATCTGGCCGCCGAGAAGGACGCCGAAGGCTGAGCACGCGCCGCGACCGAGGTGTCCCGGACACCGACCTGACGACCGAGCGCCCCGCGACAGCCCCCGATGCGGCGGCAGCGGTACTCGTCTGCCTCGATTTCGGAGCACCCGACTACGATGAAAGCGTAGAGGAATTCGTGCGTCTTGCGGAAAGCGCCGGCGCGCGGCGCCACATCGTGGTGCGGGGGCGGCGTGCGCGGCCGGACTCGAAGCTGTTCGCCGGCAGCGGCAAGGTCGAGGAGATCGCGCGCGCGGTCGCCACGCTGAATCCCTGGGTGGTGGTGTTCAACCATCAGCTCTCGCCGGCGCAGGAGCGCAATCTGGAGCGGGCGCTGCAGCGCGAGGTGATGGACCGCACCGGCCTGATCCTCAATATCTTCGCGCAGCGCGCACAGACCAACGAGGGCAAGCTGCAGGTCGAGCTTGCGCAGCTCGAGCATCTTTCGACGCGCCTGGTGCGCGGCTGGACCCACCTCGAGCGCCAGCGCGGCGGCTTGGGCAAGACTGGCGGCCCCGGCGAGAAGCAGATCGAGCTCGACCGGCGACTGATCGCGACCCGCATGCGCGTGCTGCGCGGCAAGCTTGACCAGCTGCGCCACCGCCGCGAGGTGCAGCGCCGTGCACGCGCTCGACGGGAGGTGCTCTCGATCTCGCTTGTGGGCTACACCAACGCCGGCAAGTCGACCCTGTTCAACGCGCTCGTCAACGCACGTGCGCTCGAGGCCGACCGCCTGTTCGCGACCCTGGACACGACGACGCGCCGGATCTACATCCCCGGCGCGGGCGACGTGGTGATCTCCGACACCGTGGGTTTCGTGCGCGACCTGCCGCACAGCCTGGTGGCGGCGTTTCGCGCCACGCTCGAGGAGACGGTACGTGCAGATCTGCTTCTGCACGTCGCCGATAGCGCCTCGGCAGCCCGCGACGGGCAGATCGAGGAAGTCAACAAGGTGCTCGTCGAGATCGGTGCCGATGTGGCGCCTCAGATCCTGGTGTGGAACAAGGCCGACCTCTCGGGCCTTTCGGCGGGAGTCGAGCGAGACCAATATGGTAAGATTTGCCGCGTTCGCGTAAGCGCGCGCACCGGCGCCGGCCTCGGCGATCTGCGCGCGGCGATCGCGGAGTTTGCGCAGGCACGCGCGGCGACGCGCGATGCAGCGGCGCCCGAAGCGTTCTTCCCGCAACCTCACTGACGTCTGACCATCCGCTATGTCGTTGAACGACCCGAACTGGGGACGAGGCGGCCCCCGCGGTCCGCAGGGACCGGGCGGTGGCAACCAGGGACCGCCCGATCTCGACGAGCTGTGGCGCAGCTTCAACCGCCGGCTGAACGATCTGTTCGGCGGGCGGCGGCGCGGCGGCAACGGCGGCGATCGTCCGCCCGTGCCGATCTCGCCGATGCGCTTCGGCGGTGGCGCCGGCGTGCTGATCGCGCTGATCGTGGTCGTCTGGCTGGCGAGCGGCTTCTACATCGTCGACGCGAGCCAGCGTGGCGTGGTGCTCACTTTCGGCAAGTTTTCCGCGGAAACGCAGCCCGGCCTGCGCTGGCGCTTGCCCTGGCCGATCGAGTCGCACGAGATCGTCAACATCTCCCAGGTTCGCACGCTGGAAGTGGGCTACCGCAACAACGTGAAGTCGAAAGTGCTGCGCGAGTCGCTCATGCTGACCGACGACGAGAACATCGTCGACCTGCAGTTCGCGGTCCAGTACACGGTCAAGGAAGCGAGAGACTACCTGTTCAACACCCGCCGCCCGGACGAGAGCGCGATGCAGATCGCCGAGACCGCCATGCGGGAGATCATCGGCAAGAGCAAGATGGACGGCATCCTGTACGAGTCTCGCGAGGAGATCGCGATCAAGGCGCGCCAGCTGATGCAGGCCATCCACGACCGCTACGGCACCGGCGTCGCCGTAAGCACCGTGACGATCCAGGCCGCGCAGCCGCCCGAGCAGGTGCAGGCCGCGTTCGACGATGCGGTCAAGGCAGGCCAGGACAAGGAGCGCCAGAAAAACGAGGGACAGGCTTACGCCAACGACGTTATCCCGAAGGCGCGCGGCACCGCTGCGCGGCTGAACGAGGAGGCGCAGGGCTACAAGCAGCGCGTGACCGCCAATGCCGAGGGTGACGCCTCGCGCTTCAAGCAGGTGCTCGTCGAGTACACCAAGGCGCCGGCGGTAACGCGCGAGCGCATCTACATCGAGACCATGCAGCAGGTGCTTTCGAGCAGCTCGAAGATCATGATGGACTACAAAGGCGGCGGCAACTTGCTCTACCTGCCGCTCGACAAGCTCATGCAGCAGGCAGGCGCCGCCCCCTCCGACCCGGTGATGGTGCCGCGCGACGCGCAGTCGGAATCACCCATGGAGCCGGGGCCACGCTCGCGCGACACGCTGCGCGGCCGCGATCGCGGAGAGCGGCCATGAGGGCGCTCGGACCGGTCCTCGCGCTGCTGATCCTCGGCGCGCTGCTCGTCTCGGGCACGCTGATCACGGTCGACCAGCGCCAGAATGCGATCGTCTTCCAGCTGGGCGAAGTGAAGGAGGTCATCACCAAACCCGGCCTGAACTTCAAGTGGCCGATGATCCAGAACGTGCGCCACTTCGACATGCGCATCCTGTCCTACGACGATGTCGAGCCGATGCGCTTCATCACTTCCGAGAAAAAACCGGTGCTGGTGGACTCGTTCGTCAAGTGGCGCATCACCGACGTCCAGCAGTACTACATCAGCGTGCAGGGCGACGAGTTCCGCGCCGCGACGCGCATCAAGCAGACCATCTCGGACAGCCTGCAGGCCGAGTTCGGCAAGCGCACGGTGCACGACGTCGTCTCGGGCCAGCGCGACGAGATCATGGCGCAGGTGCGCGACAAGGTCGACCAGGACCTGCGCCGCATCGGCGTCGAGATCATCGACGTGCGCCTCAAGCGCGTCGATCTGCCGCAGGACGTGAGCGACTCGGTGTACCGGCGCATGGAGGCGGAGCGCAAGCGCGTCGCCAACGAACTGCGCTCCGAGGGCTCGGCGGAGGCCGAGCGCATCCGTGCCGATGCCGACCGCCAGCGCGAGGTGATCCTCGCCAACGCCTACCGCGACGCGCAGCGTGTGCGCGGAGAGGGCGACGCCCGCGCCGCGAATACCTATGCGGCCGCCTTCTCGCAGAATCCCGAGTTCTACGCCTTCTACCGCAGCATGGAGGCCTACCGTTCGACCTTCCGCGGCAAGAACGATCTGTTGCTGCTCGAGCCGAACTCCGATTTTTTCCGCTACCTCAAGGATGCGGCGGGCAGGGCGCCGGCGCAGCGAAAATGAGCCATGCTCACGACCGTGCTCATGGCGTTCGCCCTGATGCTCATCATCGAGGGCGTGCTTCCGTTTCTCGCGCCTAATCTCTGGCGCGACACCTTCCGCCGCATCATCCAGATGTCGGACGGGCAGCTGCGTTTCATCGGACTTTCCTCGATGCTTCTCGGGCTGCTGCTGCTGGCGTTGGCCACCTGAGCGAGGCGCGCGCCATGCGCTGGCTGCTTCCCGAGCACATCGAGGACATCCTGCCCGCCGAGGCGGCACGCATCGAGTCGCTGCGCCGCCGGATCCTCGACCTGTTCGCCTCGCACGGCTACGAGCTGGTGATGCCGCCGCTGCTCGAGTACGTCGAATCGCTGCTCACTGGCACCGGCCACGACCTTGACCTGCGCACCTTCAAGCTGGTCGATCAGCTCTCGGGTCGCATGATGGGCGTGCGCGCCGACATCACGCCGCAGGTGGCGAGAATCGATGCGCACCTGCTCAATCGCGCTGGCGTCACCCGGCTGTGCTACAGCGGCAGCGTGCTGCATGCTCGGCCCGCGGGGCTCGCCGCGACGCGCGAGCCGCTGCAGATCGGTGCCGAGATCTACGGTCATTCCGGCGTCGAAAGCGATCTCGAGATCCAGCGGCTGCTTGCGCGCTCGCTCGCCATGGCCGGGGTGCGCGGCGCACGCATCGACATCGGCCATGTGGCTGTGTTTCGCTCGATTGCGCACGCAGCGCGGATCGGCCGCGAGCGCGAGGCGGAGCTGTTCGAGGCACTGCAAAAGAAGGACGTGCCGGCGCTGCGCACGCTGACGCACGGCCTGAACGAGCGCACGCGCAAGGCGCTGCTGCGGCTGCCTGAGCTCTACGGCGGCGCAGAAGTGCTGAGCGTCGCGGCGCGTCGGCTGCCGGCGATCCCGGGCCTGCGGCGGGCACTCGCCACGCTGCGCTCGCTCGCGGCAACCTGCGAGCTCCCGGCGAGCTTCGATCTGGCGGAGCTGCGCGGCTACCATTACCACTCCGGCGTGGTGTTCGACGCGTACTGCGAGGGCGTCGCCGGACCGGTGGCGCGCGGGGGTCGCTACGACGAGGTCGGCAAGGCCTTTGGCCGTCCGCGGCCGGCGACCGGCTTCTCGATCGATCTGCGTGCGCTCGCAGGTGCGGCTGCGCCGCTGCGCGCGCGCGGCGCGATCCTTGCGCCGTTCGCAAACGGAGCACGCGACGCGAAGCTCGCGAGCAAGATCGACGCGCTGCGCCGGGCCGGCGAGGTGGTGATCGAGGAGCTGCCCGGACACGCAAAACGGCGCGCCGAGCTGGGCTGCACGCGCGCCCTCGTCCGGCAGGGCGGCACCTGGCAGGTGCGCGCACTCGAAAACAAGGCGCGCGGACGCCGCGCAAGGAGTGCGAGAAAGTGAGCGAGGCGGCGAAAAACGTGGTGGTTATCGGCACGCAGTGGGGCGACGAGGGCAAGGGCAAGATCGTCGACTGGCTGACCGACCACGCGCAGGGCGTGGTGCGCTTTCAGGGCGGGCACAACGCGGGGCACACGCTGGTGATCGCCGGCAAGAAGACCGTGCTGCACCTGATCCCTTCGGGCATCCTGCGCGGCAACGTCGATTGCTATATCGGCAACGGCGTGGTGGTCTCGCC
>JBFKUL010000060.1:0-13823 GCA_041635755.1 Burkholderiales bacterium
CGCCCTTGCCGGCGGCGAGCTTGATGCGCTGGCCAGTACGGCGGACCGCAACCCTCCTCTGCTGCATCCGCGCACGCGCAGCGGCGAAGACCGACAGTGGATCGAGAAGCATCCCGCGTACCGGCGGCTCGAGGAAGTCGCCTTCGGCGAGTACGGCCTCGCGGCGATGTCGCATCGCGGCGGCGTGCTTGGCTGGAGCGAGCCGCTGCCGCCGCTCGCCAAGTACGCGCTGACCTATGTCTACGTCCAGGCCGAGTTCGGCGCGTGCTGCCCGCTGTCGATGACCGACGCGCTCACGCGCACGATCCGAAAATTCGCCGATCCGGCGCTGGTGGCGCGCTACCTGCCCGGGCTCACGTCGCAGGATCTCGACACGCTGACCCAGGGCGCCATGTTCATGACCGAACAGGGGGCGGGCTCGGATGTGGGGGCAACGACTACACGCGCGTTGCGCGACGGCGAGCATTGGCGCCTTACCGGCGACAAGTGGTTCTGCTCGAACGCGGACGCCGGCCTCGCCCTGGTGCTGGCGCGTCCCGATGGCGCGGCCGAAGGCACCAAGGGCCTGTCGCTGTTCCTGTTGCCCCGCGAACTGCCCGACGGTCGCCCGAATGACTACCGCATCGTGCGGCTGAAGGACAAGCTCGGCACCCGCGACATGCCGAGCGGCGAGATCCGGCTCGAAGGCGCGCTCGCCTGGCTGGTCGGCGATCCCGGCCGCGGCTTCGTGCAGATGGCCGACATGATCAACATGTCGCGCCTGTCCAACGGCATGCGCGCCGCCGGCATGATGCGCCGCGCGCTCACCGAGGCGCTGTTCGTCGCCCGCCGCCGCGTCGCTTTCGGAAAACGGCTGATCGAGCTTCCGCTGATGAGGCGCCAGCTGCTCAAGCTGATGCTGCCGACGGAAGCCGCGCGCTCGGTGATGCTGTACACGGCCTATGAGCTCGAGCGCGCCGATGCCGGCGACGAGGCCGCGCGGCGGCGCGTGCGGCTGCTCACGCCGCTCTTCAAGTTCCGCGCCTGCCGCGATGCCCGGCGCGTCACCGGCGATGCGATGGAGGTGCGCGGCGGCGTCGGTTACGTCGAAGAGTGGTCCGATGCGCGGTTGCTGCGCGACGCACATCTGGGCTCGATCTGGGAAGGCACCTCGAACATCGTTGCGCTCGACGTGCTGCGCGCGATCCGGCGCGAGACCGCGCTCGATGCGTTGCGCGACGGGCTTGCGCCACAGCTCGCCCTGGTGGCGCATACCGGGTTGCGCGAGTCCCTCGAGGATGCACTCGAGCGGGCGGCAGCGTTTGCGCGGCAATGTGCGGAGCAAGACGATCAAAGCCATGCGCGCCAGGCCGCAACGGGCCTGTACTACGCGGTCGCCGCCTCGGTGCTCGCTGGCGAAGGCGAGCGGCTTGGCGGTACGGGCGACGCGCGCCGGCAACTGATCGCCGCGCTCGTGCTACGCGAGCGCCTGGCGCCGCGCGATCCGCTTGCGCCCGCCTCTGCCGCGTTCGAGCGCGCGGCCGCCGACGCTCTGCTGCCGGAAACCGCGCTTACGGTGGCGGACACAGCACACATCCTGGACCTTTCGCCGGCCTTGTGAAACGGCACGCCGCGGTGGCGGGGTGCGCAGAGGCCGTCCTGCTATCCTTGCCGCACCGATGACCGGCGGCGCTACGCCGGCCGGCAAGCCGGGCTTGCCCTTGACGCTCCGCGTTCTGCTCACCGATTCGATCGCCGCCGAAGGCGAAGCCGTGCTCGCGGGCGCGGCTGAAGTGGTGCGCGCGCCCGACGGCGAACCGGACACCGTGCGGCGCCTCGCGCGCGATGCCGACGCGGTGATCATTCGGTCCAAGCTGCCGGATGACATCTTCGACGCGGCACCTCGCCTTCGCGCGGTGGTGGTGCACGGCACGGGCACGGATCTGGTGCCACTCGACGAAGCGACGGCGCGAGGCATCGCCGTCGCCAACCTGCCGGGGGTCAATGCGCAGTCGGTTTCCGAGTATTGCGCGCTCGCGATGCTGATGCTCGCGCGCAACGTGTTCGCGATTTCGACCGCGATCCGCACAAGGCCCTGGGATGAAGCGCGCCGGCTCGGCGGCGACGTGCACGAAATCGCCGGCTTGACCGCCGGTATCGTCGGCGTGGGCGAGATCGGGACCCGCCTCGCGAGGATGCTGCGCCACGGTTTCGGCATGCGCGTGCTCGGCAACCAGCGTCGGCTCGAACGTCTGCCTCCGGAGGCCGAACCGGCGGCACTCGACACTTTGATTGCGACCTCCGATTTCGTCGTCGTCACCTGCCCGCTCACCAGAGAGACGCACCATCTGTTCAATCGTGCGCGCCTCGCCGCGATGAAGAAAAGCGCCTGGCTGATCAACGTCGGCCGCGGCGCCGTGGTCGAGGAAGAGGCGCTGATCGAGGCGCTGCGCGCGCGGCGCATCGCTGGCGCCATGCTCGATGTCTACGAGCACTACCGGCTGCCGAGCGGGCACCCGCTGTTCGCACTCGACAACGTGGTGCTCACGCCGCACCTCGCGGGCATGACCCGCGAGTCGCGCAGCCGCATGGGCGTCGCCGCGGCCGAGGAGGCCCTGCGCATGCTGCGGGGCGAGCGCCCGCGCAATTTCGTCAACCCCGAGGCCTGGAAACAAAAGGAGCGCCATTGAGCAACGACCTGAAGATCGCGGCGATCAAGGCGTATCCGATCTCGTTTCCGGTGCCGCCGGAGCACCGCGTCGCGCTCGGCATCGGTACCGCGATCAAGCGTGATGCGGTGGTCGTCAAGGTAACCACGGAGGGCGGCCTCATCGGCTGGGGCGAGTCGCACCACGGCCGCGCGCACACCGCCGTGGCCAAGCTCATCGAGACCACGCTCACCCAGCTGGTGAAAGGCATGGAGGCGACCGACGTGGTCGGCGTGTGGGACAGGATCTATCAACGCCAGCTCGCCAGCCACGGCATGGGCGCCGGCACCTGCCTTGCGATGAGCGGCATCGATTGCGCGCTGTGGGACATCCGCGGCCAGGCCGCCGGCATGCCGATCTACCAGTTGCTCGGCGGGCGCCGCCGCGGCGTGCCCGCCTACGCCGGCGGCGTCTCGCTCGGTTACCAGGCGCCGGCAAAGCTTGTCGAGGAAGCGCGACCCCACGTCGAGCACGGCTACAAGGCGCTGAAGCTGCGCGTGGGCGATAGCCCGAAGCGCGACCTCGAACGCATCCGGGCGGTGCGCAAAGCTTTCGGCGACGACATGGCGATCCTTACCGACGCGAACATCGGCTACTCGGTCGAGGACGTGCGCCAGGTGATGCCCGGCATGGACGAGCTCGGTGTCGCCTGGCTCGAGGAGCCCTTCCCGGCGCACGACTACCGCAGCTACGCCATGGCGCGCAGCTTCGGGCGCACGCCGCTCGCGGCGGGCGAGAATCACTACACGCGCTTCGAGTTCAACCGTGTCATCGAGGACGGCGTCATTTCAATCCTGCAGCCCGATCTGTCGAAGACCGGCGGCCTCACCGAGGCGCTGCGCATCGCGCACATGGCTTCGGCCTACAAGCTGCCGATCCATCCTCACAGCTCGATGACCGGTCTGAACCAGGCCGCGAGCATCCATTTCCTCGCCGCGATCGACAACGGCGGCTACTTCGAGGGCGATATCTCGAGGGCCAACAAGTTTCGCGACGAGCTCGTCTCCAACCCCGGCGCGATCGACCGGGACGGCCTGGTCTGGCCGCTCGACAAGCCGGGCCTCGGCCTCGCCGTGAACGAGGAATTCCTGAAGCAGCACCCGGCGATCGAAGGGCCGGGCTACGTCTGAGGTTCACCATGACGCGAGCAAAAAAACCCTACCGCAGCGACCTCGGCTGGAGCACCGCCGACCGGATCGTGGTGCGCGGCATGGACCTGCCGGGCGAGATCCTGGGCCATCTCAATCTCGGCGACATGGCGTACCTCGAACTCACCGGCCGCGTGCCCGACGCCAGACAATCGAAGCTGTTCAATGCCATGGTCGTGACGCTGGTCGAGCACGGCATCACGCCCTCGGCGCTGGCAGCGCGCCTCACCTATCTCGGCGCGCCCGAGGCGATGCAGGCGGCGGTGGCCGCCGGCCTGTGCGGGCTTGGGAGCGTGTTCGTCGGCTCGACCGAGGCCTGCGCGAAGATGCTGCGCGAAGCGCTGCCCGACCCGAAAGCGAAATCCGACCTGGATGCCCTCGCCCGCGGCATCGTCGACGCGCACCGCGGGCGCAAGGCGATCGTGCCCGGGATCGGCCACCCGGTGCACAAGCCGATCGATCCTCGCGTGCCGCGGCTGTTCGACATCGCGCGCGAGACGGGGTATTACGGCGCTTACTGCGAACTGGTTCAGCGCGTCGCCGCCGCGGCCGAGCGGGCCGCGGGAAAGAGCTTGCCGCTGAACGCCACCGGCGCCATCGGCGCGCTCGCCTGCGAGATGGGATTCGACTGGCGGGTGTGCCGCGGACTCGGCGTCATGGCGCGCGCAGTCGGGTTGGTCGGCCATCTGCTCGAAGAGGCGCGCCAGCCGATGGCGCACGAGCTGTGGCTGCGCACCGAGGAAGAGGCAAGCGAACATCTGAGGCCGAAAAAATGACCATGGGACTGGACAGCCACAACGACCTGCGTGACGCGGTAGGCGCGCTGTGCAAGGAATTCGACTCGGCCTACTGGCAGAAGGTCGACGAGGAACGCGCCTATCCGGAGGCGTTCGTCGACGCCCTCACCAAGGCCGGGTGGATGTCGGCGCTGATTCCCGAGGAATTCGGCGGCTCGGGTCTGTCGCTCACCGAGGCCTCGGTGATCATGGAGGAGATCACGCGCGCCGGCGGCAACGCCGGCTGCTGCCACGGCCAGATGTACAACATGAACACGCTGCTGCGCCACGGCTCGGCCGAGCAGAAGAAGAAATACCTGCCGATGATCGCGAGCGGCGAGCTGCGCCTGCAGTCGATGGCGGTCACCGAGCCGACCGCCGGCACCGACACCACCAGCATCAAGACCGTGGCGGTCCGCAAGGGCGATCGCTACGTGGTCAACGGCCAGAAGGTGTGGACCTCGCGCCTGCAGCACTCCGAGCTGATGATTCTGCTCGCGCGCACCACGCCGCTCGCCGAGGTGAAGAAGAAGTCCGAGGGCATGTCGATCTTCCTGGTCGACAAGCGCGCCGCGCTGGACAAGGGCCTCTCCCTGCGGCCGATCCGCAACATGGTGAACCACGAGACCAACGAGGTGTTCATCGACAACCTCGAGATCCCGGCCGATAACCTGATCGGGGAGGAAGGCAAGGGCTTCAAGTACATCCTCGACGGCTTGAACGCCGAGCGCATCCTGATCGCCGCCGAGTGCATCGGGGATGGCTACTGGTTCATCGAGCGCGCCAGCACGTATGCGGGCGAGCGGGTGGTGTTCGGCCGGCCGATCGGCCAGAACCAGGGCGTGCAGTTCCCGATCGCCGAGGCCTACATGGAAGTCGAGGCGGCGAACCTGATGCGCTACAAGGCGGCGGGGCTGTTCGACCAGAAGCAGCACTGCGGCGCCGAGGCGAACATGGCCAAGCACCTGGCGGCGAAGGCTTCGTGGGAAGCGGCAAACGTCTGTCTGCAGACGCACGGCGGCTTCGGCTTCGCCGCCGAGTACGACATCGAGCGCAAGTTCCGCGAGACGCGCCTGTACCTGGTGGCGCCGATCTCGACCAATCTGATCCTGTCGTACATCGCGGAGCACGTGCTTGGCCTTCCCCGGTCTTTCTGAGCGGCGGGGATGTGCTTGCCAGAGCGCGCGCGCGCCGGCATGATTTATCGGAACCGCACCGACCGTGGACCAAGAAACCTCCGCCTACGACCTGAAGCCGTGGACCCGCCACTACGGCGATGCCATCGCGTCGCGCCTGCCGCCGCTGCGTCACGCTAATCTCGCGGGCCTGATTCGCGACTGCGAGCGTCGCTTCGCCAAGCAGATCGCCTTTACGACCTGCATGCCGAATGGCATGAACGGGTCTCTGACCTATGCGCAGGTGGCCCGGCACTCGGACGCGTTTGCGGTGTACCTGCGCGAGTGCGTGGGTCTGGCGGCCGGCGCCCGCGTTGCCGTGCAAACACCGAACTGCCTGGCCTACCCCGTGGCGGCATTCGGCGTGCTCAAGGCGGGCTGCGTGCTGGTCAACACCAACCCGCTGTACACGCCCACCGAGATGGAGCATCAGTTCAAGGATTCCGGCGCCGAGGCGCTGGTGATCGTCGACATGTTCGCCAACAAGCTCGAAGGCGTGCTGGCGAAAACAGGCATCAGGAAGGTCATCGTCTGCCAGGTGCCGCAGTTCCTCCCGGCCATCCCGCGTGCCGTGATCCGTGCAGTGATGAAGGTATGGAACCGGGTGTTGCCGCCGATCGCCATCGCGCACGTGCTGCTTGGCCGGGCGCTGGCCGAAGGCGAGCGCGCCAAAAAGGAGAAACGCATCGACGTGGCAAGCTACGCTTCGGCGCTCGAGCGCGACGCGCTGGCGGTGCTGCAATACACGGGCGGCACCACCGGCGTGAGCAAAGGGGCGATGCTTACCCACGGCAACCTGCTCTCGAATCTCGACCAGGCCCTGGCCATGGGCCGCGCGCGCATCGTCGATGGCGGTGAATGCGTGCTCACCGCCCTGCCCCTTTATCACATCTTCGCTTTCCAGTTCAATCTGCTGTGCTTCTTCGCCTGCGGCGCGCGCAACGTGCTGGCGCCGAGCCCGCGGCCGATCGGCAACCTGCAGCGCGCGTTCGAGAACTTTCCGATCACCTGGGTGAGCGGCGTCAATACGCTGTTCAACGCATTGCTGAACGAGGAGTGGTTCACCGCCTTCCCGCCCAGGTATCTCAAGGCGGCAGTCGCCGGCGGCGCGGCGCTACAGCACGCCGTGGCCGAGCGCTGGGAACGGGTGACGCAAACCCGAATCGCCGAAGGCTACGGTTTGACCGAGGCCTCGCCGGTGGTCAGCTTCAACCCCCTGACCGGCGTGCAGAAGCCGGATTCGATCGGCATCCCCGTGCCCGGTACCGAAGTGCGCCTGGTCGATGACGCCGGCCAGCCGGTGGCCCCGGGCCAGCCCGGGGAGCTGATCGTGCGCGGACCGCAGGTGATGGCAGGGTACTGGAAGCAAGCACAGGAGACGGCCAGCACCCTGCGCGACGGCTGGCTGCACACGGGCGACGTCGCGGTGATGGATGCGGATGGCTATTTCAAGATCGTCGACCGGAAGAAGGACCTGGTCCTGGTGTCGGGCTTCAACGTCTACCCGAACGAAATCGAGGACGTGATCGCGCAGATGGACGAGGTGCTCGAAGTGGGCGTGATCGGCGTGCCCGACGCCAAGAGCGGCGAGGCGCTGCGCGCCTACGTGGTGCCGCTCGCCGAAGGCCTGACCGAAGAGGCAGTACGCGCGCACTGCCGCAAGCACCTGACCGACTACAAGCTGCCTAAAGCGATCGAGATCCGCAAGGAACTGCCAAAGTCGCCGATCGGCAAGATTCTGCGCAAGGAACTGCGCGCCGAATACGCGCGCGCCGCAGGCACCTGATGCTGACCGAACTGGAAACCCGGCTTCTTGGCGTGCTGATGATGGTCATCATGCTCGGCATGGGCGCATCGCTCACCTTCAAGGACTTTCGCATCGCGTTTCGCAAGCCGCAAGGGGTCCTGATCGGCCTGCTGTGCCAGTACGGCATCATGCCGCTGCTCGGCTACTCGAGCGCGGTGCTTCTTGGGCTGCCGCCGGCGATCGCCGTCGGCCTACTGCTGATGGGTTGCATGCCCGGCGGCACCACCTCGAACATCTTCACGTACTTCAGCAAGGGCGTCCTGGCGCTGTCGATCATGATGACCGTGTGCTCGACGCTGGTCGCGGTGCTGATGGTGCCGCTGCTGCTCGCCTTCTACGGCAACCTGATGGCGGTATCGAGCGAGTACGTGATCCCGGCAGCCAATGTCGCGCAAGTGCTGTTCGTCCTGCTGGTGCCGACGGTCATCGGCATCGCGCTGCGTAAGTTCAACCCGAACGTGGGCGCAGTCATCGAGCTGATCGGCGCACTGCTCGGCGTCTTCGTGATCGTGTTCCTGATCGGCTCCTGGGTGCCGCGCAACTGGTCGCTGCTGATGACGACCCCGTGGTCCGTGTATCTGGCCGCGATCGGGCTGGGTGTGATCGGCATGCTGCTCGGCTTTCTGCTGTCGCGCGGCCTGAAACAGGATCGGCGACGCGCACGAACCATCGCGCTGGAAACCGGCATCCAGAACGGCCCGCTGGCGGTGCTGATCGTCACCCTGACCTTTACCGGCACGATGCAGCAGGAGGTATTGCTGATTCCGGTGCTTTACTCGCTGTTCATCGTGCTCACCTCCACCGCGGTCACGATCTGGTTCCGCCGCATCACCACGCGCGAGGACCTGGCGCGCGATCAGGCCAAGGTACCGACCGCGCTCCAGCCGGCACGTGCCTGACCCCGCCTACCCTCGCAGGAGCGCGCACGTCGCGGAGCAGGGGATTGGCTTTTTTCGGTCTTTTTGAGCGCCAGCAGGGGCCGGGATGCGCGGCGCACTCCACGCGCAAGCGCTTCTTGTGGCGGCTGGCGATAGCGCTCGCCATCATTTTGGTGGCGATCCTCTTCGGGCGCGAGCCCGGCGACTGAGCGCCGCGCTCAGGCGATCACGGCGAGCCGGCGCGGCAGTACCTCCACCATGACGCGGTGCGCCGCCTCGAACGGCAGCTCGCCGTCCGCCTCGACCACCAGCGGCTCGCGCGACTCGATCAACACGCGCCGCGCGCGCATCAGTTGCAGCGCCGGATCGCTGCCGTGCGCGCCGCGCATGATCGTCGGCACCAGGCGCAGGATCGTCAGGCGGCTCAGCCGCTCGGCCACCATCAAGTCGAGCACGCCGTCGTCCGCGCGGGCCTCGGGGCAGACCCAGAAGCCGCTGCCGAAGCAGCGCCCGTTCATCACGGCAGTCATGGTGCTCGGCTGCTCGAAGGGCGCGTGGTCGTCGAGCGTTAGGCGCAGCGTTAGCGCCGGATAGGCGATCATTGTTTTGAGGAGTGCCGCAAGGTACCGCGCCATGCCGGTGAGCGGCCAGCGCAGGCCCGCAGCATTGCGCGCGCCGACCGCACCGAAGCCGACATCCATGCCGTTGGCGAAATAGTGCGGGCCGGCGCCCAGGGCCTCGCGCTTACCGTCGCCCGAAAGCCGCCCAATGTCGAAGCGCTGCGTGCGGCCGCGCGCAATGCGCTGCACCGCCTCTTCCCAGCCTGGCGCCTTGCTGCCGACCGGCACGCCCGGGGGCAGCATCTTGGCGAAATCGTCGCCGCTGCCGAGCGGCACGACGCCCAACGCGACTTCCGGCGCCTCGCGCGCGCCGCGCATCAGGCCGTTGACCACCTCATGGACCGTGCCGTCGCCGCCCGTGGCGATCACTTTCTCGTAGCGGCCCACGGCGCGTGCTGCAAGGCTGATCGCCTGAAGCGGCACGCTGGTCACCGACTCGTCGAACGCGACACCCGCGTCACGCAATGCCGCCGCCACGCTTGGCCAGACGCGCGCGGCGCGCCCGTGACCGGCCGCAGGGTTTCGGATGACGAGCGTGCGGTTCATTGCGACGGCACGCCGGGGCGGGCCTTTCGGCGCCCTGCTACTTCTTGTATTCCTCGATCGCTGTCCCGCGCAGCGAATAGCCGACATCGATGTCGGCGCTGCCATCGACCAGACTGAGCTTGGTCCTGGAGAGCTTGGCGCTCATCGTGCCCGTCACCCAGATTGCCTGGTAGTAGCCCTTGGTCTCGAACTCGGCACCCTTGTTCATGCGCACATGGACGATCTGGTTCGGCGGCGGCGGCGGCGTGTGGATGCAGGCGCCTACCCAGGGCACGAGCAGGAACTCGCTGACCTTCTTGCCCGAGTACTCGAGCGGCAGCACGAATCCGGGCATGCGGACGTTCTGCTGATCGAGCGTCGGCACGACGGCCTCGGCCCGCCGCTTGCGCTCGGCGCGCACCTCGTCGCGCTTCGCATGCAGCGCCTCGACGTCGATCTTGCTTTCGCGCAGTGCCTGCTCGGCGAGCTTCGCACGCTCGGCCAGCACGGCGTTCACCGGCTGCCCGCGCGCCCTCACTTCGCGCACGTGAAACACCAGCCCCAGGTGATAGAACTGCTCCTCGCTGAGCTTCTCGAATGGATCGTCGTACGGCGCGAGTTGCGGGACGAGCTCCTCCCACGTGACCTGGCGCGCCGCCAGCGCCGGGGCCGCGCACAGCACGAGCCCTGCCAGAAGTAGATTGCGCAGCGCCGCTATGCTTCGTCTCATGTTCAAATCCGGATCGTCATGCCGTCGGCCAGAGAATACCTGTAGATGCGCACGCCCGGAATGATCCCGATCACAATCCCTGCACCGCACACCGCCGCCAGCACGCCCAGCTCCTGCCATCCCGGCCACGCAGGCGGAATAAACAACCCCAGCTGCGCCGCAAGCAGCGGCTGAGCCGCCATCTGCAGCAGATAGAGCAGGACCAGGCCAATCAAGGCGCCGGCGAATGTGATGAACCCCGCCTCTCCGACGATCAGGCCGAATACATGCGCCGGGCGCGCGCCCACCGAGCGCAGCACCGCCATCTCCCGACGCCGCTCCTCGATGCCGCTGAGCAGCGCGGTCAGCATCCCGACGAGTCCCACTGCGAGCACGAACACCGAAACGACGCGCAATGCCGTTTCAGCAACGCCGACCAGCTGCCAGAGATCCTGCAGCGCAACCGCAGGCATGATCGCGCTCAAGGGCTCGTCCTTGTACTCGTTGACCACTCGCAGCATCGCAGGCGCCGCGCTGCGCGACTTCAGTCCCACGAGGAATGCGCTTATCTTCTCCGGCTGATGCGCGTGTCGCTCCGGCGCCGATGACTGCGCGGGCGACCGATCGTGCGCGTTGCGATCGCCGCTCGCGCGGCCATGACTATGGCCGTGTGGATGGCCGCCGGACGCGGGCCTGCGCGCGCGTGCGGGCAGCGGGTCCTCGTCCCTCGCCCGGCCGCCCTGCTGGAAGTCCTCGTGCATCGCCTCGATACCCGAGAGCTGCACGTGGACCGTGCGATCTACCGGCGTGCCGGTGCGTTTCAGGATGCCCGAGACGTGAAACGGCTTGTCGGCGTGCTCGACGAAGCTCACCTCGCCCGCGCCGTGCGCGATGACGATTTCATCGCCGACGTGATAGTCGAGCTTCGCGGCGACTTCGGCACCGAGAACGGCGTCGAAGACTTCGCTGAACAGTCGTCCGGCCTCCAGCTCGAGGCCGCGCTCGCGCGCGTAGCGGAAATGCTCGAAGTACGCATGCGTGGTGCCGAGCACCCGGTATCCGCGATGCGAATCACCCAGCGAAAGCGGAATGGTCCAGGCGACCTGCGGGTGATTCGCGAGATCCTCGTAGGTCGCGTAGGCGATGCTCTGGGTCGGATCACCCAGCCGGAACACGCTGTAGAGCAGCAGCTGGACCGGGCCGCTGCGCGCCCCGACGATCAGGTCAGTGCCCGAGATGGTGCTCGCGAAGCTCGTTCGCACCTCGCTGCGAATGCGCTCGACGCCGAGCAGGAGCATCACCGCGAGCGCAATCGAGAGCGTCGTCAATGCAGCGCCGAATCGCCTGTTGCGCAGGCTCTTGATGGCGAGGCCCACGACGCTCATGCGGCGGCCGCGGAGGGTGGGCGCATCATAAAACCGCCGCTCCGCGCGCGGTTGATCGCGGGCAAGTGCAGCGTGCGCTCGAACAGCGGCGCCAGGGCGGCGTCGTGGCTGACGAACACCAGCGCGCTGTCAGCCTCGGCACATTCGCGAAACAGCAGCTCGAGAAACGCCTCGCGGTGCGCCGCGTCGAGCGACGACGTCGGCTCGTCCGCGATGACCAGCTCGGGCCCGCCGATCAGTGCGCGTGCGGCCGCGACGCGCTGCTGCTGGCCGACGCTCAGCTCGGTGACCGGGCGCTCGAACAGGCTCGCTTCGACGATGCCCAAGTGCTCGAGCAGCCGCAACGCCTCGGCTGGCGCCGAGCCGCTGCGCGCGCGCGCACGCACCTCGCGCCGCGTCGAAAAGCGGCATGGCAGCGTGACGTTCTCCACCATCGAAAGGTAGGGAACGAGGTTGAATAGCTGGAAGATGTAGCCGACGTGGTCAGCGCGGTAGCGATCGCGCGCTGCACCGCTCATGGCTTCGAGCCGCTCACCGAGAATACGCAAGCTGCCCTGCTGAGGCACGATGACGCCTGCAAGAAGGCTGAGCAGCGTGCTCTTGCCGCTGCCGCTCGGCCCTTCGACGAACAGGCGCTCGCCGCGTCCGACGCGAAGCACTTCGATGTCGAGCACCGGCGCACCACCCGCACGCCAGCGAAACCGCAGTCCGTCGATATCGATGACCGCCTCGCGCTCCGAGTTGCGCCCCGTGTCCGCCGCGGGTTGCTCGGCGTCAGCGCTCGATTGATCGTTCATGTTTCGCGCGGAGTCGGCGTTCAATCTTGGCCGGTGGTCCTCATTGTACTCAAGCCGTCGACTTGGCCGGCCCGGGGCCCACGTCGAGCGCAAGCAGCGCGCGGTCCATTTGCGCCGCCCAGCCGCGATTCGCGGCGGGATTGGCCGGGCTCGGGTGCGGCGCGGTGCCGATGGCGATGTCAATACCCTTAAGTGCCGCCGCGGCCCGCTCGGCGGCGAACTTGCCGATGCCGATCACCAAGCGTGGGCGCAGCGCGTTTACCGTACGCGCAAGTGCCCGGTCGCACGCTGCAAATAGCGCGTCGCGTTCGGCGCGCGGCAGCTTGTCGGGGGTGAAGTTGCGCCCGCTCTCCTCCATGAAGGCGAGCGGGCAGTAGTTGGCGACAAAAAAACGCTCGAAGAAGCGCTCCGGTGTGCCGAAGCGCTCGCGCGCCCAGCCCCACAGCCGCTGGCCGCTCACTTCGCTCCTTGCGCAGGCGAAGCCCGTCACCGGGCGCTTCGGATGCTCGCGCCTTGGCCGCGCGACGGGCGCCTCGATCCCGAGCCAGTCGCGCACCAGCGCCACCTCGCCGAATGGCACGCCCGTCTGCGCCATGCCGAAGGGGCCGGGGTTCATGCCGAGCAGCACGACTTCAGGCTGCCCGCGGCCGAAGCGCTCGAGATAGGCGCAGTGCGGCGTCCAGGCGTACTCGAGCGGGTTGTAGACATACGCAACGGGCGCAGCGAAGCGCAGCGCGCCAACGGTGTCGCGCAACTCGGCCGCGATCGCGCCGAGACCTACTGCTTCCAGTTTGGCGGACGCTTGGCGATGAACGCGTCCATCCCCTCGCGCCCCTCCTCGCCCGCGAAGTCGCAGCTGATCGCCGTCGACGCGAGTTCGTAGGCGCGGGCGAGACCCTGCGCGTCGATCTGCTCGTAGAAGGCGCGCTTGCCGCGCGCCACGGAACCGCGCGGCTTCGCCGCAATGTTCCTCGCCATCGCTTCGACTTCGTCGTCCAGGCGCTCGGCCGGCACTACCCGGTTCACGAGCCCCCACTGAAGCGCGGTCCGGGCGTCCACGAGATCGCCGAGCAGCAGCATCTCCATGGCGCGTTTGCGCAGCAGGTTGCGACCCACCGCCACCCCGGGCGTCGAGCAAAAGAAGCCCCAGGTTACGCCCGGGGTGGCGAACTTTGCCGCATCGGAGGCCACTGCCAGATCGCATTGCGCCACCAGCTGGCAGCCTGCTGCGGCCGCCGCACCCTGAACGCGCGCGATGACCGGCTGCGGGATCCGTGTGATCGTCTGCATCATGCGGCTGCAGGTTTCGAACAGCG
>JBFKUL010000061.1:0-13594 GCA_041635755.1 Burkholderiales bacterium
CGCATGGACGCGGCCCACAAGACCCCGACCAGCGCCACCCACGAGCTGTTGCGGCTGCTGATGCTGCACGCGAGCGCACCCGACATGATGTCGCCCGAGCAGATCGAGGTAGCCGACCGCGTGGTCGAGGAGCTGGGCGCGGAGTTCACCCTGCGCCCGCGCGGCGTCGCCGACAATCCGTTCTGCTTCGATCCGGCAAGCGAGAATCCGCCGCGCCGCGCCGACATCGAGTCGCCCGAACCGAACATCGACCTGCGCTACTTCGGCGCGGGCGCGGGCTACGACACGCTCGAGCGGCTCTACAGGCAGGCGTCGACGGCCCGGGCCGCGGAGGTCCCGGCGCTTGGCAAGGACATTCCCTTGCACGTGCAGATTTCGACCCTTCGGCATCTGGGCCTGTTCTGGGGCAGTGCATCCCGGTACACCGCACCGGTGCATGCACCGGCGACCGGCAGCCTGCAGGTCGTTCGCGGCTACGCATCGGTCTGGCAACACCTGTCGAGCGCAGGAGCCGGCGCAGGCGAGCTGACGCTTGCGGGCGATGACGACGGGCCGGCGCCGGCGGCCGAAGCATGGACCCTGAAAGACTCCGGCGGCAACGAGCTTGGCGCGGAGCTCCCCCAGCCTTCAAGCAACGCGGCGCGACCCGGCGACCTCCTTTGCATCACGGTGAATGGCGAGCACGCATGCCGGCTCGGCCTGATCCGCGCCATGCATGCCGAGCCGGGCCGCAGCCTGCATGCCAACATCGCCATCGTGAGCCGCGACCCGAAGGCACTCGAGCTGATTGCGCTGGTCGACAAAGACGAGGAGGTGGCGTATTCCGCCGAGGCGTCGCGGCAGTTCGCCTTCCATCGCGTGCGCGCGATCATTCTGGCGGATGGGTCCGATCCCTCGCACAAACCGAATTTCATGCTGTCGCCGAAGAACTGGCGCGAGGACCGTACCTACGAGTTGACCTGGGCGGGCGAATCGCGTTTCCTGCGCAGCGGCCGGCTGCTGCGGCGCGGGGATGATTACGTGCGCGCGACCTTCGAGTGGGTGGAGAAATCCGGCTAGCGGCGGGCTCGCGGTCGGTGCGCCTTATGGACGCTCCGGGCGCAGAGCGGCGACCTGTGCGTGCAATTCCGCCACCCTTGCTTCCAAGGCGTCCACTCTGGCGCGCAGGGCAACGAGCGCATCATCCTCGTTGCTGCGCGGGGTCGCCGCGGCCGGCGCTGGGCGCGGCTCGGCAGCGGGCGCGCCGCAGAGCAGATGCGCCCAGCGGTTCTCTCGCGAGCCCGGCTGTCGCGGCAGTTCCGCCACCAGGGCGCCGGCAGGCCGATCCGCGAGCTCATGCAGAAAGCCCTCTACGGCAGAAATGTCCGCGAACTTGTGGAGCCGGTCGCAGTTGATGCGCAGCTCTCCCGCGGTTTGCGGCCCGCGCAGCATCAGCACGGCGAGCAGGGCCGCCGAAGTCGTCGGAATCTGCAGCACGCGCTCGATGTTGTGCTCGTAGCGCGGCACCCGCCCGCCGCTCGATTCGATCACCAGCGTCATCGCCCTGAGGCGGTCGAGCACCTGCTGGACCTCGGCGTCGTCGACCTCCATGACCGGGTCGCGGCTGCTCTTCTGATTGCAGCCGGCCACCAACGCGTTGAGCGTGAGGGGATAGGAATCGGGAACCGTGCGCTGCTTTTCGGCCAGCACGCCGAGGACGCGGGCTTCGACGGCGGACAGGGTGGTAGGAGAAGTTGCGGTCATGGTCTCGGGCCAGGCTCGGGGCATGCGCAGATCGCGCACGGAAAAGAATCATACCGGTGCCCGACGAACCCCCTTGCTGCGCTCAAGCGGGCCCGGGCTTGGCCAGCCGCTCGAGGATGTCCGGCGGAATGAAGTTGACCAGTTCGGTCTTGTCGGCTTCGACCAGCTCGACGTAGCGCCGCACGACCTCGGCCGGGTCGAGCTGACCGACGGTGATGCGCCTCACGAGCGCGTCCATGATCTTCACGTCTTCAGGATCGGCGCTCTTGCGGTCGAACCACGGCCCGGGGTCGTTCGCCATGCGATCGTTGAACCCTGTGGCGAACGGGCCGGGGTTGATGAGCGCTACGTCGACGTTGAACGTTGCGAGCTCCGCGCGCAGCGCCATGCCCAACGCCTGAAGGGCGTGCTTGGTCATCGCGTAAGGCCCCGAGCCGACGCCCGCGCGCACGCCGGCGATCGAGGAGACGATGAGGATGCGCCCCGAGCGTTTCCTGCGCATCTTCTGCGCCACGCGCTGTACGGCGGCGAAAGTGCCGAAGACGTTGACTTCGAACACCGAGCGCAGCCGCTCCATGGGAATCACGGACAAGGGACCCGTCTGCCCGATGGCGGCATTGGCAACGAACACGTCGAGGTCCCATTGGTCGAGCGCGGCGAGATCCTTGTCTTTCGTGATGTCGAGCTTCGTGACGGTGAGCTTCGGCTCGGCCCTCGAGAGCTCGGTGGCCTGCTGCTCGTTCAGCACGGCGGCGATCACCTTGTGGCCGCGCTTGGCGAGCTGAATGGCGGCGTCGCGGCCGAAGCCGCTGCCGGCGCCGGTGATGAGGACGGTTTTCGGCATGCGTTTCTCCTGTTTGCGCAGTTCCCAATCTACGCGAAACCGCGTGCTCAGCGGGCCAGCCTCAGTCGCATCACCCCTTCGGACTGGGAAACCTCGAAGCGATTGAGGAAATTCTGCCCGAGGAGCCCGGTCTTGCCCGGCAAGGGGGTGACCGCGACACTGAGGCCGGACACGCGGAAGCCCTCCGCGGCCACGTCCTGGTTCTTGACGATCTTGCCCTCGACGGTGCCGTTGGCCGTGCTGAAGTAGCCGGTGATGCCCTGCGGCAGGCGCGCAGCAGCCGCGAACGTCTCGCCGACCGATACGTAGGTAGCGCCGGTGTCGATCATGAAGACGAGCGGCACGCCGTTGATGCTTCCGTTCAGATAGTAATGACCGTCGCGCGACACCGGGATGGCGATCTCCTGTCTGCCTTCGCGTATTGAATGAACGACCGTCGGCTGGCGCGTCAGGCGGTCGGCGGCGAAGAACACTACGCCCACCAGCGCTAGAACGGCGGCCGGCCAGTAAACGTGCCACTTCATTCGAAAAGACTCAGCACGCCGTCGAGGCCGGAGTAGTCGAGCGCATAGGTGGCGTTCTCGCGCACGATCGGCTTGGCGCGGTAGGCGATCGACACGCCCGCCTCGGTCATCATCGGCAGGTCGTTGGCGCCGTCGCCGATTGCCACCACCTGCTCGCGTGCCGCGCGCAGCGTCGCCATGGTGTCGCGCACCGCCTTCGCCTTGGCGGCGGGGTTGACGATCTCGCCGATGAAGCCGCCGGTGAGCCTGCCGTCGCGCACCGCCAGCACGTTGCCGTGCGCGAAGTCCAGGCCGAGGCGCGCCTTGAGCCGCTCGGTGAAGAAGGTGAAGCCGCCCGAGACGAGCAGCGTCTTCACGCGCGCGGCCTTGCAGCGCGCGATCAGCGCTTCGGCGCCGGGCGACAGGCGCAGCTTCTCCACGTAGACGCGCTCGAGCGCCGACTCGTCGAGCCCTTCGAGCAACGCGACGCGCTCGCGCAGGCTGTGCGTGAAGTCGAGCTCGCCGCGCATCGCCGCCGCGGTGATGGCGGAGATTTCCTTCTTCACGCCGTGGAGCGCGCCGATCTCGTCGATGCACTCGATGGTGATGAGGGTGGAGTCCATGTCCATCGCGAGCAGGCGCAGCCCGTCGAAACGCCGGCCCTCGGGCACCCAGGCGCAATCCAGGGCGCGTTCTTCGCACCATCCGGCGAGCTCGTCGTGGCGCGTGGCGCCGCGCAACCGGCAGGCGCGGCTCGAGATCGGCTCGATGCTGCGCGCGCCAGTGAGCTTGGCAAGCGTTTCGGCGTGGCGCAACTCGAAGCCGGGCCCCTGGATGACGAGGTTCATCAGGCCGCGAGGATCGAAAGGACCTCTTTGACCGCCTTGGCGCGTTCCTGCCAGGCAGGAAGCTTGGCCTCGAGCCGCACGCGGTCCGGGCCGGTGAGGCGCGCGTTCTTGCGCCGCTGGATGAAGTCGATGATCTTCTGCGCCTCGATCGGCGGCTGCTTGACGAACTGCAGCTGCATCGCTTCGTGGGTGACGTCGATGCGCGCTACCCCCAGGGGGCGCGCGGCCTGGCGCACGAGGTGGCATTCGATCAGTGCCTTGGCGGGCTCGGGGAGCGCACCGAAGCGATCGATCAGCTCCTCGCGCAGCGCGTCGAGCTCCTCGCGCGTGGCACAGTCGGCGAGGCGCTTGTAGAGCGCGAGCCGCTCGTGCACGTCGCTGCAGTAGGCCGCGGGCAGCAGTGCCGGGGTGTGAAGGTTGACCTCGGTGGAGACGTCGAACGGTTGTTCGAGCTCGATCGCCTTTCCCGCCTTGAGAGCGCGCACGGCGCGCTCGAGCATGCGCGTGTAGAGCGCGAAGCCGACTTCCTGGATCTCGCCCGACTGCGATTCGCCGAGCACCTCGCCCGCGCCGCGGATCTCGAGGTCGTGCATTGCGAGGTAGAAGCCCGAGCCGAGCTCCTCCATCATCTGGATCGCCTCGAGGCGCTTTTTCGCCTGCGCGCCGAGCGCTTCCTCGTCCGGCGTCAGGAGGTAAGCGTAGGCCTGGTGGTGCGAGCGCCCGACGCGCCCGCGCAGCTGGTGCAGCTGCGCCAGGCCGAACTTGTCGGCGCGGTGGATGACGATGGTGTTGGCGGTCGGGATGTCGATGCCGGTCTCGATGATCGTCGAGCACAGCAGCACGCTGTAGCGCTGCGCGGTGAAGTCGCGCATCACGCGCTCGAGCTCGCGCTCGCGCATCTGGCCGTGCGCCACCGCGATCCTCGCCTCGGGCAGCAGGCGCTGAAGGCGGTGGTGCATGTGCTCGATGGTGTCGACCTCGTTGTGCAGGAAATACACCTGGCCGCCGCGCTTGAGCTCGCGCATCGCCGCTTCGCGGATCAGGCCCTCGGACCAGGGCGAGACAAAGGTCTTGATGGCGAGGCGCCGCTGCGGCGCGGTGGCGATCACCGAGAAATCGCGGATGCCCTCGAGCGAGAGCGCGAGCGTGCGCGGGATCGGCGTCGCGGTGAGGGTCAGCACGTCGACCTCGGCGCGTAGCGCCTTGAGCGCCTCCTTCTGGCGCACGCCGAAGCGGTGCTCCTCGTCGATGATGACCAGGCCCAGTCGCGCGAACCTGGTCCCCCTGGAGAGCAGCTTGTGGGTGCCGATGACGATGTCGACGGCGCCGCTCTCGAGCGCCTTGAGCACACCGGCGGCCTGCTTCGCGGTCTTGAAGCGCGACAGCTCGGCGATCGTCACCGGCCAGTCGGCGAAGCGATCCGAAAAAGTCTGGAAGTGCTGCTCTGCGAGCAACGTCGTCGGGCACAGAATCGCGACCTGCTTGCGGTCGGCCACGGCGACAAACGCCGCGCGCAGCGCCACCTCGGTCTTGCCGAAGCCGACATCGCCGCAGATCAGGCGATCCATCGGCTTGCCCGAAACCATGTCCTTCACCACCGCCTCGATCGCGCCGGCCTGATCGGGGGTCTCCTCGAAACCAAAGCCGTCGGCGAACGCCTCGAGATCGTGTCCCTTGATGCTGAAGGCGTAGCCGTGGCGGGCGGCGCGCTTGGCGTAGAGTGCGAGCAGCTCGGCGGCGGTGTCGCGCACCTGCTTCGCAGCACGCGCCCTGGCTTTGTCCCACTGGCCGCTGCCGAGCTTGTGCAGCGGCGCCGCGTCGGCCTCCATGCCGGAATAGCGCGACACCACCTCGAGTTGCGACACCGGCACGTAAAGCTTGTCGGCGCCCTCGTACTCGAGCAGCAGGAACTCGGCCTCGCCATCGCCGAGATCGAGGCTCACCAGGCCCTGATAGCGGCCGATGCCGTGCTGCGCGTGCACCACCGGGTCGCCGATCTTGAGCTCGGACAGGTCGCGCAGCATCCCCTCGACCGACGAGCGCTTCTCGCCCGGGCGCGCGCGCTGGCGCACCACGCCCGCGTAGAGCTCGGCCTCGGTGACGATGCTCCAGCCCTCGGCGGGCAGCGCGAAGCCGCCCGCGAGCGGCGCCACGCCGAGCAGGAGCTTGTCGCGCGCGGCGGCGAACGAGGCAAAATCGGCGCAGGGCGCGGCGGCGAGGCCGTACTCCTCGAGGTAGGCGGCCATGGTTTCGCGCCGCCCGGGCGACTCGGCCGCGAGCAGCACGCGCGTCTGCGTCGAGGCGAGGAATGCCTTCAGCGCGGCGAGCGGATCCTGCGCGCGCCGGTCCACCGCGACGCTCGGCAATGGCTGCGCCGCAAGCGGCGCGTCATCGGGCTCGGCTTCGCCCGCCTGAGCGGCGAGATCGACGCGCGGCCAGTCGCGCAGCCGCAGGTAGAACTCCTCGGACGAAACGAAGATCTGCGCCGGCGGCAGGAGCGGGCGCTCGGGATCGCCGCCGAGCAGCCGGAAGCGCGAGCCGGCGTCGCGCCAGAACGCGTCGATCGCCTCGGACACGTCGCGATGCAAGGCCACGGTGGCCTTCTCGGGCAGGTAATCGAACAGCGTCGCCACCTGGTCGAAGAACAGTGGCAGGTAATACTCGATGCCCGCCGCGGGCACACCGTTCGAGACGTCGCGGTACAGGCCGCGCTTGGAAGGGTCGCCTTCGAAGATCTCGCGGAAGCGGCTGCGAAAGCGCGCGCGCGCCGGCTCATCGAGCGGAAACTCGCGCGCCGGCAGCATGCGGATCTCCTTCACCGGGAACAGCGTGCGCTGCGTGTCGGCATCGAAGGTCTTGATCGACTCGATCAGGTCATCGTCCAGGTCGATCCGGTAGGGCAGGTTGCTGCCCATCGGGAAGAGGTCGATCAGTCCGCCGCGAAAGCAGAACTCGCCAGGGGCCACGACCTGCGTGACGGGGTGATAGCCGGCGGTCGCGAGCTGCTGGCGCAGCGCATCGGCATTCAGTGTCTCGCCCACCTGCAGAAAGAAGGTGTTGGCGGCGATGTAGGCGGGCGGGCACAGACGCACCAGCGCCGTCGACGCCGGTACGATGGCGACGTCGAACTCGCCGCGCTGGATGCGGTAGAGCGTCGCCAGGCGCTCGGAGACGAGATCGGCGTGTGGCGAGAACTGGTCGTAGGGCAGCGTCTCCCAGTCGGGCAGCAGGCATACCCTGAGCTCGGGCGCGAACCATGGGATCTCGTGTGCGAGGCGTTGCGCGTCGAGCGCCGAGCTGCTCACGACGGCGATGGGGCCCTCTTCGGTCGCAAGCCGCGCGAGGGCGAGCGCGTCGGCCGAGCCGGCGAGGCGCGTGAAGCGGCGGCGCGTGCGCGCCGCGGATGGTCTGTCGCGGTGCATAAATGCAAACGGCGCTTTCCGCCCAAGCATTCTGCTGCTTGTTCGGCAAAGCGCGCCGTGCAATTATACGCCGCTGATAATACGAACGATTTCCCTTTGGCCGTCTTCGCACTGATTCCCGCCGCCGGCATGGGCACGCGCATGGCGAGCGGGCAGCCCAAGCAGTACCTGTCGCTCGCCGGACGGCCGATGCTGTGGCATGCGGCGAAGGCCGTTTGCGTGCCACCTGTCGAGCACGTGTTCGTAGTTCTGGCGCAGAAGGACAAGGCGTTCGCAGGCTACGATTGGAGCGCGTTCGGAACGAGGCTCGCGCCGCTTTTCTGCGGCGGAGCGACGCGGCGCGAGTCGGTCTACAACGGCTTGGTCGCCGCGAGCAGCGCGTTGAATCCGGATGACTGGGTGCTGGTGCACGACGCCGCGCGCCCCTGCTTGCCGGGCGCGGACCTCGCGCGGCTGCTGGCCGATTGCACGAAGGACGAGATCGGCGGCATTCTCGCGCTGCCGGTGGCCGACACGGTGAAGCGTGCGGCGAAGGACGAAGGCGGGGCGCAGCGCATCGGCGGCACCGAAGACCGCGCGCAGCTCTGGCTCGCGCAGACGCCGCAGATGTTCCGCGCGGGACTGCTGATGCAGGCGCTGCAGAGTGCCAAGGGCGCGGTCACCGACGAGGCCAGTGCGCTCGAGCAGATGGGCTTGAAGCCGAAGCTGGTCCTCGGCAGCCGGGAGAACATGAAAGTGACCTATCCTGAAGATCTGCCGATCGCCGAGGCGATTCTCGCGGGGAAGCGCGCGTGAGGGTCGGTCAGGGCTTCGACGTGCACGCGCTGGTCGCCGGGCGCAAGCTCATCCTCGGCGGCGTGACGATCCCGCACGACAAGGGCCTCGCGGGCCACTCGGACGCCGACGTGCTGCTGCACGCGATCGCCGACGCGCTGCTCGGTGCCGCGGCGCTCGGCGACATCGGCCGGCACTTCCCGGATACCGACGCGCGCTACAGGGGCGCCGATAGCCGCGCGCTGCTGCGCGAAGTGCTGCAGAAGGTACGCACCGCGGGCTGCCGCGTGGTCAACGTGGACGCCACGATTATCGCGCAGGCGCCGCGCATGGCGCCGCACGTCGCGAAGATGACGGCCAACATCGCCGAGGACCTGGGCATCGCGCCCGGCGCGGTGAACGTCAAGGCGACCACCACCGAGCGCCTCGGTCTTACCGGCCGCGGCGAAGGCATCGCCGCGATGGCGGTCGCGCTGCTCGAGGACCAACGCAAGGAGCCGGCCTGATGTACTCCCCGCCGTACAACCAGCTCGAGAACCGCGCCGAGCTGCTCACGTTCATGCGCGCCAACAGCTTCTGCCTGTTCGTGACCGCGCCGAACGGCGAGCTCGGCGCCTCGCACCTGCCGTGCATCGTCGAGGAGCGCGGCGAGCAGCTGGTGCTGGTCATGCACATGGCACGCGCCAACCCGCAGTGGCAGAGCTTCTTCGACGACGAGGTGATGGTGGTGTTCGCGGGTCCGCACGCCTATGTTTCGCCACGCTGGTACGGGCAGAAGGAGCGCGTGCCGACCTGGAACTACGCCGCGGTGCACGCCTACGGCAAGGTGCGGGTGGTCGACACGCGCGAGGCAAAACACGCGGCGCAGGCGAAGCTCGTCGCGGAGCACGACCCGAAGTGGCTGCCCGACTTCGAGCGCCTGTCGAAGACCTATATGGACGACATGCTCGCCAACATCGTCAACTTCGAGGTCGACGTCGAGCGCATCGAGACGCGCTGGAAACTCTCCCAGAACCGCGGCCGCGACGAGCAGGAACGGATCGTCGCGGAACTGGAGAAATCCGTCGACACCACCGAGCGTGCGCTTGCGGCGATTACGCGCAAGCACTTCGTCTAGATGAAGGTGATCGTCATGGGCGCCGGCCTGGCCGGCGTCACCAGCGCTTGGTATCTGGCCGAGGCGGGCCACCAGGTGGTGGTGATCGAGCGCGAGGCGCAGGTGGCGAGCGCGGCGAGCTTCGCCAACGGCGGCATCATCGCGCCGAGTCGCGCCTATCCCTGGCCGAGCCCGCGCATGCTCGGCACTTTTCTCAAGGCGTTCGTCTCGAACGCGCAGGCGGTGCGCATTCCGTTGCGCCTCGATCCGGAGTTCTGGCTCTGGGGGCTGCGCTTTCTGAGTCACTGCAGCGCACGGCGCTACCGCGAGATTCTGGCGGCAAAGGTGCGTCTCGCGCGCTACTCTCAGCAGCAGCTTGCGGCACTGGTCGAGCGCACCGGCATCGAATATCACCGGCTGACCAACGGCGTGCTCTACGTCTATCGCTCGGAGGACGAGCTCGAGCGCGGCTGGCAGCGCGCCGCGCCGATGCGCGAGCTCGGCTTTGCGCTCGTGCGGCTCGATGCGCGCGGCGCGGTGGCGCTCGAGCCGGCGCTCGCCGGGGGCAGCGCGGTGGCAGGCGCGATCCATTCGCCCGGCGACGAGGCCGGGGACTCGGCGCGCTTCTGTCGCGAGCTCGCGGAGCGATGCCGCGCGCGCGGCGTGCAGTTCCTGCTCGATTGCGAAATCGTCGCGCTCGATACGGTGGACGACCGGGTGCGGGAGGTCGCGACGCGCAAAGGCAGGGTGCGGGCCGACGCGTTCGTTTGCGCGCTCGGCCTGATCGACGCGCGGCTGCGCGAGCCGTTGCGCGCCAGCCTGCCCGTATACCCGGTAAAGGGCTACTCGGTCACCGTGCCGATACGGCAACCCGAGGCGGCGCCGCGGCATGCCGGGATCGACGAGTCGAAGCTCGTCACCTGGTGTCCAATGGGCGTTGAGATGCGCCTTACCGGTGGCGCCGAGTTCGCCGGCTATGCGCGCAGCCACAAGCCCGAGAACTTCGCGCGGCTGCTCGCGGCGTTCGAGGAGCTGTTCCCGGGCGCTATCGACGCCGCGCACGCGCGCACGTGGGCGTGCCTGCGCCCGATGACCCCCGAGAGCACCCCGCGCTTCGGCAGCAGCCGCTATGTCAACCTGTGGTTCAACGTCGGCCACGGCCACATGGGCTGGGCGCTCGCGGCCGGGGCGGGAAGGATCACCGCCGACCTGGTCACCGGGCGCAGCCCCGAAATCGACCTCGAGGGGCTGCGCATCGTAAGAACTTGATCGGGCCGCGCGCGCGTGACAAATGCCCGCCATCGCGAAGCGAGGCGGCTGGTGGCAAACTAGAGGCTTGCGCAATGACTGCGCGCGGTTCGCGCGCCGTGACCGCGCGAAGTCCGCAGTGACGAACGACACCATGACGACCGCCAAACCCTCGCATCCCGATACCCACATCCTGATCAGTGGCGTGGACGAGGCCATCGTCTCGCGCATGCTCAACAATCTCGTCACCAAAGGCGCCCGCGTCGTTTCGCCGCCCTCGCGCCTGGGCAATCACTGGGTCGCGACCTGCACCAATCCAGAAGCCGAAGACCCTGCCGGCGCCGGGCCGCGCGTGGTCAACACCGCGGGGCCGAAAGTCAAGGCCGAGAACGTCTCCGAGATGGAGCGCCGCGCGCAGGATGCAGCGCAGCGCGCGGCGGATCGTCCGGTGACGGTGTCGGACGCCGGCTCTGCGATGCTCGTTTCGGGCGGCTCGCAAGTTGCCGTCAAGGCGGCGCTGGACGCACTGATCAAGAAGGGCGCGCGCCTGGTGGCGCCGGTGACCCGCGTGGGCGAAACCTGGGTCGGCTCCTGCGAGAGTCCGACCGAATCAGCCAACGCCTGTACCGTGGAATCGATGGGCCATTCGCGCATGATCACCGGACCGTCGCGCCATGCCGTCGAGGCGCGCGTAGGCGAGTTCACCTCGTTTGGCGCGCGGCTGGTCGGCGAGATCGAGGAAGTCGACGGCAAGTGGACCGCGCTGCTCGATACCGGTCACCTCTAGGCAAGGCGGTTTCTCGCCGCGCGCGTCGCGCGTGAGCTCGCCGCAGGCGACGATGCGGCTGTTCTTCGCCGCCTGGCCGCAGGCAAAATGCGCGGCGACGCTCGAAGCCTGGGCGACCAGGGCTTCGGCCGCGACCGGCGGGCGCGTCACGCGCGCCGACACGATTCACCTGACGCTGGCCTTTCTCGGCGAGCTGCCCGTGACGCGCGGCGCGGATGCGATTGCGGCGGCGCGCCGTGTCGAGGCTGCGGCGCACGCGTTCGAGACGCAAGAGGCGCGCTACTGGGCGCACAATCGTATCGTGTGGGTCGGCCCGCGCGAGACACCGGCAGCGCTCGATGCCCTTGCGCAAGCGCTGAGGCGCGAGCTCGAAACCTCTGGATTCGCGCTCGAGCGAAGGCCGTTCGCGGCGCACGTAACGCTGATTCGCAAGGCGCGCGCGCCGACGATGCCGCTCGAGCCGCCGGCGGTGCAATGGCCGGTCAGCGAATTCGTGCTGGTGCGATCGACGCTTGCGCGCGCGGGAGCACGCTACGAGGTGCTCGAGCGCTTTGCGCTCCTGGACGGTTGATTCTTTACGCGCGCGGCGCGGAGGCGCCGGAACCGTTAGCTGGCCGCGCCGCGTTCGTTCAGCCGGCCTTGCGTCGTGCCGCGAGCCCCGACAACGCCAGCGCGCCGATGATCAACGCGATGCCGCCCCACTCCAGCGTGCTTAAGCGTTCGCCGAGCAGCGTGACGCCGAACAGCGTGCCGAGCACCGGCACCGAAAGAATCCCGAGGCTGGCGACACCTGCGTCGAGGCGCTGCAGCGTCCAGAACCACAAGAACCAGCACACCGCAGCCACCAGCACGCCGTTGTAGAGCACCGCGAATACGATGTACGGCGTCCACTCGAGGCGTGGCGCAGGAACGACGAGCGCGAGCACCACCAGGCCCGCGCCGCCCAGCAACGTCTGCCAGGCGCTCAACGACAGCGTGTCGACGTGCTCACGCACCTGGAGCCGCTTGGTGAACACCACGCCGACGCCCCAGGCGATGCCTGAAGCGAACGCGAGCAGCACAGGTACCTCGAGGCGCGCTCCGGGCTGGACGAGGAGCAGAAGTCCCGCGAGCGCCAGTGCAAGCGCGCTCCATTGCGCGGGGGAGGGCCGCTCGCCGAGCATCGGCCAGGCGAACAGCACGACCCAGAACGGCATCGTGTAGTTGAGCACCGCGCTCTTGCCCGCGGCGCCCGAGATCAGCGCCAGGCCGACCAGCGCGAAGGTCGCGGTGGTTTGTAGCAGGCCGATCACAAGCACTTGCGGACCGTGGCGCAGCCGGAGCGAGCGGCCGCGCCACGCCAGCGCGCCGAACAGGCAAACGCTCGCTACGGCGAAGCGCCAAGCGAGGAACTCGAACGGCGCGCTCTCGCGCATCGCCTGTTTCAGCACGACCCAGTTGTAACCCCAGACGATGGCGATGAACGCAAGCGCGGCGAGCGCCGCGGTGCGCGGGCGCATGCCGGGTTCCTAGCTCTTGCCGCGCGACTCGGGAAACTGCGGCAGCCCGTCGTTCAGCTTGAGCCAGCCGACCATGGTCGAAGTGTAGATGTGATCGCGCGGCGGCACCGCGTCCGGGTCGTCCAGGCTGCAGGTGGTGACGTCGACCCGGTCGGGCAGGGCGTCGAAGATGAACGTGAGCGTCGTGCCGCAGCGCGGGCAGAAGCCTCGCGTCGCCTTGGGCGAGGAGCGAAACTTCGCGATCTCGCCCGAGAGCACGCGCAGCTCGGCGATGGGCACGGTGAACCAGGCAACGAAGGGCGCGCCGCTAGCGCGGCGGCAGATCGAGCAGTGGCAATTGGTCCGATTGCGCGGCTCGGCGCCGGTTTCGTAGCGCACGAACCCGCAGCAGCAGCCCCCTTTAAGCATGGCGTCCCCCGAAGCTCCCTCAGGCCCGCGATGATGCCACGCGCGCGGCGGCGCGGGCGTCAGCTCGCGCGCAGCGCCAGCCGGGCGGCGAGGCCGCCGCCCTCGCGCGCGGCGAGCGTGAGCGAGCCGCCGTGCGCGCGCGCCACCCGATCGACGATCGCGAGGCCCAGCCCGGCGCCCGCCGGCCCGCTGCGCGCGTCGTCCAGCCGCGTGAAGGGACGCTTGAGGCGCTCGGTTTCGCCTGCCGGCACTCCTGGTCCGCGATCGAGCACCTCGACGATCGTATGCGCGCCGTCGCGGCGCGTCGCGATCTCCACCGGCTCGCCGGCGTAGCGCAGCGCATTGTCGACGAGGTTCATGAGCGCGCGGCGCACGGCGAGGCGCGCAAGCGGCAACGGCTCGCCGGCGTCGGGGTCGCCGGC
>JBFKUL010000062.1:0-13517 GCA_041635755.1 Burkholderiales bacterium
AGCCGCCCCGCCTTGTAGCTCTCCAGCTGCGCTGCGGTGAGCTTGGCGTTCGGTGGAACGGCCCATTCGTTGTCGCCGGTCTTCTGCAAGGGGATGACGACCGGACCGTTCTGACCCGCCGCACCCTCGTGGATATGCGCCGCAAGAACGGCTACGCCTTGGGTCGTGAAGCTGCCACTCACCATGCCGTCGTCTGCGACTCGGATGCTGCCGCTGCCCGAGGCGCCGGTATTGACCGGCGGAACTTCCTCGGCGCCGCTCATCCTGACATCCACGCCGCCCATGGCTGTGCACCCGGCAAGCGCGGCCGCCGCAGCCAGTATCCCCAAGTGCCTCGATAATCTGTACGCCCATTTCATGACCGCCTCCGTTCGCTGCTTTGGTAACGTACCTCGTCTAACACGCACCAGCACTGCGGTATTCCAACCGGCCGCGACGCAGCGGAGCGTGCCGGGCAGGCGCTTTACCCGATACACGCCTGGCCGGATCCGCACAGGCCCACTGCGCCGTTTCGCCCAGGACCGGCCGATTGTTTTGAGGCCAAACAATAGTTTGGGCAAACCTTTTGCGTTCCTCCGGCCCCGGAGTTAGATTTCGGGGTGGCGCGCTTCGCCCGCCGGGCCGCCCGCGCGCCAACCTGGAGGAGCGAGCATGAGTGCGGTGCCGAAGGCCGAAGCCGAAGCGAGGCGCAACGTCCACTTGCGCCTGCGCGTGAACGGCGAGGAGAGCGAAGTCTCCTTCGCGCCTTACAAGACGCTGCTCGAGGTGCTGCGCGAGGACCTCGACCTCACCGGCACCAAGCACGGCTGCGAGCTCGGCGAGTGCGGCGCCTGCGCCGTGCTGGTCGACGGCGAGCCGCAGCTCTCGTGCCTGGTGCTCGCGCTCGATTGCGAGGGCCGCGACATCGAGACCGTCGAAGGCCTGGCGCGCGGCACCGAGCTGCACCCGCTGCAGGCCTCCTTTGCCGACCTGGGCGCCGCGCAGTGCGGCTACTGCACCCCGGGCATCCTGATGACCGCAAAATGGCTGCTCGAGCGCGAGCCGGCGCCGAGCCGCGAGCGCATCCGCGAGGCGATCTCGGGGAACCTGTGCCGCTGCACCGGCTACCAGCAGATTTTCGAGGCGATCGAGAACGCCGCGCAGAAAATGAGCAGCGACGCGCAACCCGCGCCCGCCGCGCGCAAGGCGGCGCCATGACCAAAAAGCGCTTCGAGACAATCGGCAAGCCACGCCGGCGCGTTGATGGCCGCGCCAAGGTCACCGGCCAGACGCGTTTTGCCGACGACATCGTCCTGCCGCGAATGCTGCACTGCAAGCTGCTGCGCTCGCCGCACCCGCACGCGCTGATCGAATCCATCAACATTGCGCGCGCTGAGCAGCATCCGGGGGTGCACCTCGTGCTCACCGGCAAGGACTTCCCGGTGCCCTTCGGCATCCTGCCGGTGAGCCAGGACGAGTATCCGCTCGCACCGCGGCACGTGCGCTACGTCGGCGACCCGATCGCCGCCGTGATCGCGAAGGACGAACAGGTAGCGACCGAGGCGTTGGAGCTCATCGAAGTGCGCTATCAGCCGCTCGAGACCATCGCCTCGCCCGAGGAGGCGCTCGCCAAGCCCGAGCCGCGCATCCACGACTATGGCGAGCAGGGCAACATCCACCGCCTGCAGGCCTTCGAGTTCGGCGACGTCGACGAGGCGCTCGAGAACTCCGCGCACGTTTTCGAGGACGTGTTCTTCTTCGAGGGCAATACGCACCTGCCGATCGAGCAGCACGCCGCGGTCGCCGCGCCCGACGGCGAAGGCAAGCTCGTGCTGTGGTCGTCGACCCAGGTGCCGCACTACATCCACCGTGCGCTCGCCAAGGCGCTGCAGATGTCGCCCGCGCATGTGCGCGTCATCGCCTGTCCGAACGGCGGCGGCTTCGGCGGCAAGTGCGACCTGCACAATCACGAGATCGTGGTCTCGCGCGCGGCGCTCAGGCTCGGCCGCCCGGTCAAGCTCTGCCTCAACCGCGAGGAGGTCTTCTACATGCATCGCGGCCGCCATCCGGTGCTGATGAAGATGCGCACCGGCGTCGGCCAGGACGGCAAGCTCACCGGCATGCACGTGCAGACGCTGCTCGACGGCGGCGGCTACGGCTCCTACGGCACCGCGAGCACCTTCTACACCGGTGCGCTGCAGACCGTGACCTACGAGCTGCCGCGCTACAAGTTCGACGCCTGCCGCACCTTCACCAACAAGCCGCCCTGCGGTCCCAAGCGCGGCCACGGCACCCCGCAACCGCGCTTCGGCCAGGAAGTCCAGCTCGACAAGATCGCGGAGAAGCTCGGCCTCGATCCCGCCGCGTTCCGTCTCAACATGATCGCGAAGCCCGATACGCTTACGGCGAACTGGCTCAAGATCGGCACCATCGGCCTCGCCGAATGCATCAGGCAGGTGGTCGAGCGCTCCGGCTGGAACGAGCGTCGCGGCAAGATGCCTCCAGGACGCGGCCTCGGCCTCGCCTGCGGCGCCTACCTGTGCGGCGCGGGGCTGCCGATCTACTGGAACAAGATGCCGCAATCGGGCGTGCAGTTGCTGCTCGATCGCAGCGGTCAGGTGACCGTGTTCTGCGGCGCGACCGAGATCGGCCAGGGCTCGGACGACGTGCTCGCGGCGATCGTCGCCGAGGTGCTCGGCATCGACCCCTACGATGTGCGCTGCCTCACCGGCGACACCGGACTCACGCCGGTCGACCTCGGCTCGTACTCGAGCCGTGTCACCGTGATGATGGGCAACGCCGCGATCCAGGCCGCCAACAAGGTGCGCGCGCAGCTCGCGCAAGCCGCGGCCGAGCAGCTCGAGGTGCTGCCCGATCAGCTCGCGTTTGCGCGCGGCCGCGTGTTCGCGCTGCAGGATGCGAACCGCAGCATGACTTTCCGTGAGGCCGTCGAGTACGCCGAAGCGAAGTTCGGCACCCTCGGCGCGGTCGGCTCCTACACCCCGCCGCGTTCCCCCGGGCGCTACAAGGGCGCGGGCGTCGGTCCCTCGCCCGCCTACTCGTACACCGCGTGCGTGGTCGAAGCCGAGGTGGACGAAGCCACCGGATGGATCACCATAGCGAAGATCTGGACTGCGCACGACATCGGCCAGACGATCAATCCGGTGCTCGCGCGCGGACAGGTCGAAGGCAGCGTGTACATGGGCCTGGGCGAAGCGTTGATGGAGGAGCAGGTGTTCCGTCGCCTGCCGCCCAAGATGTCAGGCGCGCTGGTGCACAAGATCCCGTCGCTGCTCGAGTACAAGAGCATCACTTCGCTCGACATGCCCGAGATGGACACGGTTCTGGTCGAGGATCCGGATCCGAACTGCCCGTTCGGCGCAAAGGAAGTCGGCCAGGGACCGCTGCTTCCGGTGCCGCCGGCGGTGGCGAACGCGGTATACGCGGCGATCGGTGTTCGCATCGACGAGCTGCCGATCACGCCCGACAAAGTGCTGCGCGCGCTCGAGAAGAAAGCGCAGGGCGAGGCGCCGCGGGTCGGACCCGAGCGCTTTCCCGCGGTGCCTTACCCCGCGCCGCTGCACGTCGCGCCGCCCTGGGAAGGCGGCGACGGCAAGGAAGCGCCGGACGGCGCACGCCGTCCGCGCCGCAAGGAGGCGGTGGCGTCATGATGCGCTTGCCCTGGTTTCGCTTTCACGCGCCGACGAGCATCGCCGAGGCGGCGCGCATTCTCGCCGCAGAGGGCCCCGACGCCATGCTGATCGCCGGCGGCACCGACCTTTTGCCGAACATGAAGCGCCGCCATCAGACGCCGAAGACGCTGGTGTCGCTGCGCCACGTGCAGGAACTGCGCAGAAGCGCCAACGGCGCCGGCCTGGCGCTCGGCGCCGGTATGACGCTCTCGCAGGTCGTCGCGACGCCTGCGGTACGCGCGCAGTACGCGGCGCTTTGGGAGGCGGCCGCCCAGATCGCCACGCCGCATCTGCGCAACATGGGCACGCTCGGCGGCAACATCTGCCTCGACACGCGCTGCACCTACTACAACCAGAACCACGAGTGGCGCAAGGCGATCGACTTCTGCATGAAGAAGGATGGCGAGATCTGCTGGGTCGCCACGGCGAGCAAGCGCTGCCTGGCGATGTCGTCGACCGACACCGCACCCGCGCTGATCGCGCTCGGCGCGATCGCCAGACTGGTCTCGGCGGACGCCGAGCGTGAGGTCGCGCTCGCTGATCTCTACCGCAACGACGGCATCGACTACCTGACGCGCCGGGCGGACGAGATCGTCACCGAGGTGCGCCTGCCCGAGAGCGCCGGCTGGTCCTCGAGCTACTGGAAGCTGCGCCGGCGCGGCGCGTTCGACTTCCCGGTGCTCGGTGTCGCCGCCGCTGTGAAGCGCGCCAAGGACGGCACGGTGGAAGACGCGCGGATCGTGCTCAGCGCCGTCGCTTCACGCCCGTTGGTCATCGACGCGGCAAAGAAGCTGGTCGGCAAGAAGCTCGATGACGACGCGATCGCTGCCGCGGGCGCCGCCGCCGCCTCGCGCGCCAAACCGATGGATAACGCGGACCTCGACCTCTACTGGCGCAAGGGCGTGGTAAGCGCGTTCGTCGGTTACGCGCTCAAACAGATCCGCGGCGACAACATGCGCGCCACCCGCACCCGCGTCGCACGCCACGAGCTGCGCGAAGTCGCGTAGCACCCGCGCCCCCGCAGCGGCGGTGCGCATGCATGAGTGTTTCGCATGCGTGAAATGATCAAGCATCGTTTGTCGCGCGACCCGTACGGGACTACATTCCTCCCATCGACAACACCGACCGGACCGGCCCGTCGCTCCTCCTTGGGCGGGTCGGTGAGATGAAAGGAAATCATGCATACGATCACCCTTCGCTGCCCCAACCAAGCCTCGAGGCGGAGCGTGCGCACCGTGCTCGCGGGCGCCGCGACGTTCGTTTTCGGCTGGCTCATCGACTGGCAGGCGCGCGCGAGCGAACGCGCTCACCTGCGCGAGCTCTCCGATCACCTGCTCAAGGACGTTGGACTGACACGCGAGCAGCTGCTGTACGGCCACAACACGCGGCAGTGCACGACTTGCTGAAAACCGGGACTCCTCGCGCGGCCCCCCTCCCCGCGCCCCGGTGACCCTGGACCGCGCGCGGCAAATGCCGCGCGCGGGCTTTTTCTCCGCGTCGCTTTCCGGCGACACATTTTCTTCTTGCCTGCGGGGGTGCGTGCGTTCATTCTCTGCGCTCCCACGATCGGAGCAATCGATGAGCATGACTGACGTTGTTCGCCGCGCTTCCAAGTCCGTCCTGCCACTTGCTGCAGCACTGCTCGTTGGTGCCTGCGCCGGCGTCATTCCGCCCGAGCGCGGTGTCGAGGGCGGCGGCCAGTCGCTCACCGGTACCGCCTATCACACCTACAAAATGCCCTACTCGCGCGTGAAGTCGACCACGGTGAGCGCGCTCAATTCGCGCAGCCTGCGGCTCGAAGCTTTCGGTACCATCGCCAACGGTGAATCGATCCGCGCGGTGAGCAAGACGCACACCTACAGCGTCGAGATCGAGCGCGTATCGCCAGGCACGACCGAGTTGCGCGTAAGCACCAGCGGCGCCGGGCTGCTGGGCAACCGCGAGGCCGCCGCCGCGGTCGTCGCGGACGTGACGCGCATCCTCGGCGAGGTCAAGCCCGTCAAGCGCTGAGCGCGGCGCGCGCTGCGGCGCGCGCACCAGGGACTTCGCGCAACGGCGTGTAAAATCCGCCGTTCCCATGTCCGGCACAAAAACCAGGAAGACCGCAGCGGCCCCCGCCTCGACCAGCAACTTCATCCGCCAGATCGTCGAGTCCGACCTCGCGAGCGGCAAGTACGAAGGCCGCCGCTGGGCGGGCAAACCCGGCCCCGCGAAAGCGCACGCCGGCGCGAGCGCCGATCCCGCGAAGATCCGCACGCGCTTTCCGCCGGAGCCCAACGGCTACCTTCACTACGGCCACGCCAAGTCGATCTGCCTGAACTTCGGCCTCGCGCAGCAGTACGGCGGCAGCTGCCACCTGCGCTTCGACGACACCAACCCGACCAAGGAAGAGCAGGAGTACGTCGACTCAATCATCGAGGCGGTGCGCTGGCTCGGCTTCGACTGGAAAGACAACCTGTTCTACGCCTCGGACTACTTCGGCTTTCTCGCCGACTTCGCCGAGGCGCTGATCCGGCGCGGCCATGCCTATGTCGACAGCCAGAGCGCCGAGGACATGCGCCTTCGCCGCGGCACGCTCACCGAGGCGGGCAAGGACAGTCCGTTCCGCAAGCGCACGCAAGACGAGAACCTGAAGCTGTTCCAGGAGATGCGCGCCGGGCAGCACCCAGACGGCGCGCACGTGCTGCGCGCCAAGATCGACATGGCGAGCCCGAATATCAACCTGCGCGACCCGGCGATGTACCGCATCCGGCACGCGCATCACCACCGCACCGGCGATGCCTGGTCGATCTACCCGACCTATGACTGGGCGCACGGCGTCTCGGATGCTCTCGAAAACATCACGCACTCGATCTGCACGCTCGAGTTCGAGGACCACCGACCGCTCTACGACTGGTTCAACGAGCGGCTCGCCGAGGCGCAGCTGCTGCAGCGGCCGCTGCCGCAACAGATCGAGTTTGCGCGCCTGAACCTGACCTATGTCGTGCTCTCGAAGCGCAAGCTCATCCAGCTGGTCGAGGACGGCCACGTCGAGGGCTGGGATGATCCGCGCATGCCGACGCTGGTGGGCGCACGCCGGCGCGGGTTCACGCCCGAGGGCTTTCGCCTGTTCGCCGAGCGGATCGGCGTCTCCAAGGCGAATCAGATGATCGACTTCGCGATCCTGGAAGACTGCATGCGCGAGCACCTCAACGAGGTGGCGCCACGGCGCATGGCGGTGCTCGATCCGCTGAAGCTGGTGATCGAGAACTACCCACAAGGCAAGGAAGAGCTGTGCGACGTGCCGAACCACCCGCAGAAGCCCGACTTCGGCAAGCGCCAGGTGCCCTTGTCGCGCGAGCTGTGGATCGAGCGCGAGGACTACGCGCAAACGCCGCCGAAGGGCTACTTTCGGCTCTATCCCGGAAGCAAGGTCCGCCTGCGCTACGGCTACGTGATCGAGTGCACCGGCTACGACCCGGCCTCCGACAGCGTGCGCTGCAACGTGCTGGAGAACTCGAAGTCAGGCACGCCCGGCGCCGACGCCTACAAGGTAAAGGGCAATATCCACTGGGTGAGCGCGAAGCACGCCTACGCAGCCGAAGTGCGCCTCTACGACCGCCTGTTCAAGGTGGCGCATCCGGGGGCCGGCGATACCGACTTTCTCAGGGACCTGAATCCTGACTCCGAGAAGGTGATCACCGCGCAGCTGGAGCCCGCGTTGAAGGAGGCGAAGGCCGAGGAACGCTTCCAGTTCGAGCGCCACGGCTATTTCGTGCGCGACCGCGAGAGCCTGACCTTCAATCGCACGGTCACGCTGCGCGATTCCTGGGCCAAGGGCTGAGTTACGGCTCAGCCCAGCGACGCAAAGAACGCCCGAATTTCGCGCGCCAGCGCCTGCGGCTGCTCCATCGCCGCGAAATGTCCGCCTCTTGGCATCACGCTCCAGCGACGAATGTCGGTGTAAGCGCGCGCCGCCAGGGTGCGCGGCGGTCGCAGGATCTCCTTGGGGAACGCCGCATAGCCCGTCGGCACGTCGACGGTCGTTCCCTCCGGGATCGGCCACGGCCGATGCATGCGTGCGTAATAGGGCCAGAACGACGAGCCGATCGCGCCGGTGAACCAGTAAAGCGAGATGCCGGCAAGCATCTCGTCGCGGCCAAGCGCGCTCTCCGGGTTGCCATTGCAATCGGTCCAGCTGCGGAACTTCTCCACCAGCCACGCCGCGAGACCCGCGGGCGAATCGGTCAGCCCGAAGGCGAGCGTCTGCGGCTTGGTGCCCTGGATCCACTGGTAGCCGGTCTCCTCCTTCAACCATATTGCAAGCTCGCCGAGGTACTTCTTCTCTTCCGGGCTCGCGTCGGCTGCCGCTTTCGGGTCTCGCCGCACCGCGAGCAGGTTCAGGTGAATGCCATAGAGCCGCCGCGGGAAATCGACCCCGAGGCGCGAGCAGACGAACGCGCCCCAGTCGCCGCCCTGCGCGGCGAATTTCTCGTAGCCGAGGACATCGGTCATCAGCTCGGCAAGGATCGCGGCGATTTCTTCCACGCCGAAGCGCTCCTGCCCCGGCTTGAACGACATCGTGTAGCCGGGGAGCGAAGGCACGACGATCGTGAACTGCTCGGTGAGCAGCGGGATCAGCTTGAGGAACTCGAGCACCGAGCCCGGCCAGCCGTGCGAGAGCAGCAGGGGCATCGGGTTCTTGCCCGTGCCCGGCACGTGAATGAAATGGAGGTCGATGCCGCGGATCGGCACCGTGTACTGCGGCAGCGCGTTCAGCTTCGCCTCCTGGGCGCGCCAGTCGAAGTCGTTCCGCCAGTATTCGACCAGCGCCTTCAGGTAGGCGACGCTGGTGCCGCTCGACCAGGGCGCGAGCGGCGGCTCGTCGGGCCAGCGCGTGCGCGCGAGGCGCTCGCGCAAGTCGGCGATCGCCGCGTCGGGGACCTGCAGGCGAAAGGGCTTCGGCTGGGGCGCGCTCATCGACAACTTTGGCGGCCGTGACGGCGTGAAACGCGGCGCAGAGCACACCGCAGCTTCTGCGCCGGGCTGCGCCGGTCCGGGCTATTTGCGGCCGCTCTTCTTGGCGGCCTGCCGCGCCTTCTCCAGCTGGGTGACTTTCTCGAGCTCGCGGTTCTTGGCGTCCCGGCGTGCTTTCACTTCCAGCAGCCGCTCTTCCTCGGTCGGCGGCTCCCAGTCGAGAAACTTGGGCCTGGAGCGGTGGAAGAACTCAGCCGAGGTCTCCTTGGTCTTGGGTCCTGTCTTTTTCGCCTTCATCACGGTCCACCTCGTTTGTTCGGATCCGTGCGGTCACCGGAGCAGCGCCGAGCCCGCCTTGCGCTGCGCATCAAGCTCCAAAACGCGTGCGGCCAATCGGGGCGCGCGCCCGGCGGGCGCGCTTCTCGCCCGGCGCGCGAATCGCGTTGTACAGGCCCGTGACGGTGCGTATCTCGCACTCCGGCGCCACAGGACGTTTCACCGTCTCCAGAACGGAGCACCAGAGCGCATTCCTGATCAATCTGGAATCTGTAGCGTCCATGATCAAAGTCCCCTGGTGCGTCCGCCTGCGTACACTGTAGTCCACTTTCGGTGGCGCGAGGATTTTTTTTCACTTTCCAAAACGCGGCGCTCGCGTGCGGCAAGTCCACCGATCGCCATCCGCACGCGCTGACCGCGTCCCCGCCAGCCGCGCCTCCAATGGGGTCACAAGCGCAGGAATTCACGGTCCGGGCGCGCAAAATCCAGTATGGTTGCACCGGGAAAGGACGCGCCCATGGCCACGCTCAAGTCGAATCGAACTCGAATGCTCCTCGTCGCCACGCTGGCGCTCGGCGTGCAGGGCTGCGCCTCGATGTCCAAGAACGAGTGCGTGACTGCCGACTGGTACGCGATTGGCTACGAGACCGGCATTCGCGGAGAGCGCGAAGCGAAGATCACCGACTACCGCAAGGCCTGCGCCGATCATGGTGTGACGCCCGATCTCGCGCGCTTCATGGCCGGGCGCGATGCCGGTCTGGAGCGCTTCTGCGAGCCGAGGAACGGCTACCGCCTGGGTCGTGCCGGCACGGGCTACGCTGGCGTATGCCCGCCGCGTGCGGAGGGTGAATTCCTGGCGGCCTACAACGCCGGTCGCGAGCTCTATGACGTGCAGCAGAACATCAACCGCCTCGACCGCCGTATCAGCGCGAAGCAAACCGACCTGAAGAGCCTGAACGAGGACATCGCCGACAAGCAGGGCGAGTTGATTCGCGTCGGCACCACGCCGCCGCGACGCGCCCTGCTGCTCAGCCAGATGCTCGAGCTGCAGGACAGGGTGAAAAGCGTCGAGGCCGACATCTACGACGCCCGCGTCGATCGCGACCGCGAGCGGGCGCGGCTCTCGCGCCTGCAGCGCCGCGACCCCGCCTGGTAACGCCTTCGCTGCGCGTCTCGAAGCCGGCTGTATTCCCATCGGAATACGCCCCCCCGGATACCGGACAACGCCATGGAATCGCTTCTCGCCCGGGCCAAAGAGGTCGCCGGACTGCTCAAGCTGCGCCGCGAGACGCTTGCGGTCGCCGAATCCTCGGCCGGCGGCCTGATCAGCGCTGCGCTCGTCGCCATCCCCGGTGCCTCGGCGTATTACCGCGGTGGCGGCGTCATTTACACGCCCCGGGCACGCGCCGCGCTGCTCGGAGTTTCGAGCATCGAATTGGAGAACATGCGCTCGGCCACCGAGCCCTACGCGCGGCTGCTCGCGCAGCGCACACAAGAGAAGTTGCGCGCCACCTGGGCGATCGCCGAGACCGGCGCGAGCGGCCCTACGGGCAACCGCTACGGTGACGCCCCCGGGCATGCCTGCATCGCCGTGGCGGGCCCGGTCGAGGCCGTGATCACGCTCGAAACCGGCAGCGCCGACCGCGAGGCCAACATGCGGGTGTTCGCACGGCGTGCGATCGAGCTGCTGGAGTCCTGCCTGAAGCAGGCGTCGAGCGCATAGCGACGCGCTGCTCGCCAGCGTTCGCAGGCTGCGCGGCTACGCCTGCGCCGCGCGCCGCGCGAGCAGCTTGTCGAACTCCTCGGCGACCTGTGCGTCGTGGTCGAGCATTGCCTGTGGGTCGCGCTCGGCGTACTTCATGGCGCCGAACTCCTCGAACACCTTCTGCACGCGCTCGCTCCACAGGCCGATGTCGCGCACGATCGGCACGATGCGACTGAAAAGCCGCATGCGAAAGCGGATCTGGTGGTCGGCCGAGTCAACGATCGGGATGACGTCCTTCAGGTCGTAGCCGAGGCGCGCCCACATCTCCGGCGCATTGAAGCGGTCGCGCAGGTGGCGTGCGCCCTCGATCACAAACTCCTCGCGCTCGCGCCGCTCGGCGGTGCTGAGCTGCGGGTAGTAGTCGCGCAGCGCGAGGCGCCCGAAGGCAACGTGGCGCGCCTCATCCTGCATCACGTAGGCATTCACGGCGCGGCAGAGCGAATTCTTCGCATAGTCGCGGATGCGCTGGAAGGCGACCAGCGCGAGGCCCTCGATCAGCACCTGCATGCCGAGATAAGTGAAGTCCCAACGCTTGTCGGTGAGCGCCTTTTCGACCAGCTGCTGGAGCGGGCGCGAAATCGGGTAGACGAAGCGGAACTTCTCGGTGAGCAGACGCCGGAAGACCTCCACATGGCGCGCCTCGTCCATCACCTGCGTCGCGGCGTAGAACTTCGATTCGATGGTGGGCACGTCCTGCACGATGCGGGCCGCACAGATGAGCGCGCCCTGCTCGCCGTGCAGGAACTGCGACAGGCCGAACACCTGGCTGTGGTAGCGCAGTTCAGACTTCTGCGCCTCCGAGAGCTTGTCCCACATCCTCGTGCCGTAGAGCGGCACCACGCTCTCGTCCATCTGCATCGGGTCGTCCGGGTCGACCGGGATCGACCAATCGATGCGCTTGTCGGCGTCCCACTGCTGCTCTTTGCCCTTGGCATAGAGCTTGAGCAGGTCCTCGCTTGCCGCGTCGTAGTCCCAGGTGAACGTGGTCTCGCCCTGCCCCTCGAATTTCCAGTGGGTCTCGGTGACCGGCAGCGTATAGCGGAAAAGCGTGCTCATGGGAGCGACCAGATTACCATCGTCGCCCGCCCGCCGTCCCGCGTTCGCTCGCGAGCGTTGACAAGCGCCGGGGCGCGCGCCAATGTTTGCCGTTTCCTCCGGCAACCTTCCTCGAGCAACCCCGATCGCCATGAACCATCCCGCACCGAACGCCGCCGCGCGCCGCACCGCCGAAATCGATCCCTCCCAGGAGGCCCAGCTGATTGCCGCCATCGAGCGGTGGGTGGAAAAGGAGGTGCGTCCACGCGTGAAGCAGTACGACCACGAGGACCGCTACCCCACGGAGCTCGTCGAGCAGATGAAGGCACTCGGCTTGTTCGGCGCCACGGTGGCGCAGGAGTACGGCGGCCTCGGGCTTCCCGCGACCACCTACGCGCGCATTGTCATGCACATCTCCTCGGTGTGGATGGCGCTCACCGGCATCTTCAACTCGCACCTGATGCTCGCGCTCGCGATCGAGAAGTTCGGCACCGAGCGCCAGAAGCGCCAGTGGCTGCCGAAACTGGCGAGCGGCGAAGTGCGGGGCGGGCTCGCGCTCACCGAGCCCGACGCCGGCACCGACCTCCAGGGTATCCGCATGAACGCCAGGCGAGATGGCGATCACTACGTCATCAACGGCACCAAGACCTGGATCTCGAACGGCATCGAGGGCACGTGCTTCGCGCTGCTCGTCAAGACCGATCCGTCGGCCCAGCCGCGCCACAAGGGCATGAGCGTGTTCATCGCGCCCAAGCAGCAGGGCTTTCGCGTCGGGCGCAAGCTCGAGAAGCTCGGCTACAAGTGCATCGACTCGGCCGAGATGGTCTTCGAGGACTATCGCCTGCCGGCCGACCACCTGATCGGCGAGGCGGAGGGCCAGGGCTTCTACCAGGTGACCGGCGGCCTCGAGCTCGGGCGCATCAATGTCGCGGCGCGCGGCGTCGGCATCGCCGAGGGCGCGCTGCAGCTCGCCACCGAATATGCCCAGATCCGCAAGACCTTCGGCAAGCCGATCTGCGAGCACCAGGCGATCCAGTTGAAGCTCGGCGAGATGGCGACGCGCGCGCGCGCGGCGCGGCTACTCACGCTCGACGCCGCCGCCAGCTTCGACCGCGGCGAGCGCTGCGATCTCGAAGCCGGCATGGCGAAGTACTTCGCCTCCGAGGCGGCGCTCGAGAACAGCACCGAGTCGATGCGCATCCACGGCGCCTACGGCTACTCAAAGGAATACGACATCGAGCGCCTCTACCGCGACGCGCCGCTCACCTGCATCGGCGAGGGCACCAACGAGATGCAGCGCATCATCATCTCGCGCCAGTGGGTCAAGCGGAACCCGGTCTCATGACGCTGCCGCTCGAAGGCGTGCGCATCCTCGCCGTGGAGCAGTTCGGCGCGGCGCCCTACGGCACGATGCTGCTCGCCAACCTCGGCGCCGAGGTGATCAAGATCGAGAACGCCGCCGCGGGCGGCGACCCCTCGCGCAGTATCGGCCCCTACTTCCTCGGACAAGGCGACAGCCTCTACTTCCAGAGCTGGAACCTGAGCAAGAAGAGCGTGCTGCTCGACCTCAAGACCGACGGCGGGCGGCTCGCCCTCGAAACGCTCGCGCGCGGCGCGCACGCGCTGGTCAACAACCTGCGCGGGGATCAGCCCGCGAAGCTCGGCCTGGACTACGCAAGCCTTGCCAAGGTTAACCCGGCGCTTGTGTGCCTGCACATCTCGGCCTACGGCCGCGACAACGAGCGTGCCGGCCGGCCGGGCTACGATTTCCTGATGCAGGCCGAGGCCGGCTTGATGAGCCTCACCGGCGAGCC
>JBFKUL010000063.1:0-13405 GCA_041635755.1 Burkholderiales bacterium
GGCCGACCCGCGCACGCATACCACGCTGGTGCGCCTTGAGTTGCCCGCGGATGTGCGCGGCGTCTATCCCGGCGTATTCGCGCGGGCGCATTTCGTCACCGGGAAGGCATTGAAGCTGCTCGCGCCGCGCGCGGCGGTGATACGCAGGAGCGAGCTCACCGCGGTGTACGTGGTGAACGAGCAGGGCAAGCCGCAACTGCGACAGGTCCGCCTGGGCAGCACGTCGGACGAGCGTTATGTCGAGGTGCTCGCGGGACTCAAGCCCGGCGAGCGCGTCGCGCTCGAGCCGGTGAAGGCCGGTATGGCCACGGGCAAGCCCTAGGCGATGGGCGTCTCCGGCCGCATCGCGGCGTATTTCCAGGGTTCGCAGCTCACGCCGCTGCTGGCGCTGGTCGCGTTCCTGCTCGGCGTGTTCGCGGTCGCGGTGACGCCGCGCGAGGAAGAGCCGCAGATCAACGTCACCATGGCGAACGTCCTGATCCCGTTCCCGGGCGCCTCGGCGAAGGACGTCGAGACGCTGGTGGCGACGCCCGCCGAGCAGGTGCTCTCGCAGCTGAACGGCATCGAGCACGTGACCTCGGTGTCGCGCCCCGGTATGGCCGTGCTCACGGTGCAGTTCGAGGTCGGCGTGCCGCGCCTCGATGCGCTGGTGAGCCTGTACGACACGATCAACTCGAACCGCGACTGGGTCTCGCCCAATCTCGGCATCCTCGATCCGATCATCAAACCCAAGGGCATCGACGACGTCCCGGTGGTCACGCTGACACTGTGGAGCGCGGACCCGCAAGTCGGCGCCTTCGAGCTCGAGCGGGTGGCGCACGCTGCCGAGATCGAACTCAAGCGCGTCGACGGCACGCGCGAAGTGCAGACGCTCGGCGGTCCGGGGCGCGTGGTGCGAGTGCTGCTCGACGCGGACCGGCTGAACGCTCATGGCGTCTCGGCGCTCGATATACGGAACGCGCTGCAGCTCGCCAACGTGTCGCTGCCCACGGGAAAGCTGGTGCGCGAGAACCGCGAGGTGGTGGTCGAGACCGGCAACTACCTCGAATCGGCCGCCGACGTGCGCCAGCTGGTGGTCGGCGCCTTCGAGCGCCGGCCGGTGTTCCTGTCGGATGTCGCCGAGGTGCGCGACGGGCCCGAGCAGCCCTCGCGCTACGTCTGGACCGGCACCGGACCGGCCGCGGCGGCCAAAGGGCTCCAGGCGGCGGGCGAGCACCCGGCGGTGACGCTGCAGATCACCAAGAAGGCCGGCGCGAACGCGGTTGAGGTGGCCGAGCGCCTGATGCGGCGCGTCGAGGAACTACGCGGTACCGTGATCCCGCACGATGTGCAGGTGACGGTGACGCGCGATTACGGGGTGACCGCCAACGACAAGGCGCGGCAGCTGATCCAGAAGCTGATCTTCGCCACGCTCGCGGTCGTGGTGCTGGTTTTTGTCACGCTCGGCCGGCGCGAAGCGCTGATCGTCGGCGTGGCGGTGCTGCTCACGCTTGCGGCGACGTTGTTTGCCTCGTGGGCGTGGGGTTTTACATTGAACCGCGTATCGCTCTTCGCGCTCATTTTCTCGATCGGCATTCTGGTCGACGACGCGATCGTGGTGGTCGAGAACATCCACCGGCGCATGGGCATGGACAGGAAGCCGCTCGCCGAGGTGATTCCGCTTGCGGTGGACGAGGTGGGCGGTCCGACCATCCTCGCGACGTTCACCGTGATCGCGGCGCTGCTGCCGATGGCCTTCGTGAGCGGGCTGATGGGGCCGTACATGAGCCCGATCCCGATCAACGCCAGCATGGGGATGCTCATTTCGCTGGCCATCGCATTCACGCTTACGCCTTGGCTCGCGTTGAAGCTCCTGGGGGCGAGCGCCCACCATGACGAGGCCGCAGGTGGGCGGCTCGAGCGCTTCTTCCAGGGTGCGCTCGGTCCGTTCGTCAAGGCGACCCACGCGATACGCAACCGAAGACTGCTGCTGGTCCTGGTCCTCGTGCTGATCGCGCTCTCGGTGTCGCTCGCCGGCGTGAAGCTGGTGGTGCTGAAGATGCTGCCCTTCGACAACAAGTCGGAGTTCCAGGTGATCGTCGACATGCCGGCGGGCACGCCGGTCGAGATGACCGCCGCGGCGCTGCACGACATGGGCGCCTACATTGCGACGGTGGACGAGGTCACCGACTACCAGGCCTACGCGGGCCTCGCTTCGCCGATCAACTTCAATGGACTGGTGCGTCAGTACTACCTGCGCAACCTCTCGGAGGCAGGTGACCTGCAGGTGAACCTGCTGCCGAAAGGCGAGCGCAAGCGCCAGAGCCACGACATCGCGAAACAAGTACGCCCACGACTCGAAGAGATCGCGCGGCGCTGGGATGCCAAGGTGAAAGTGGTGGAGGTGCCGCCGGGCCCGCCGGTGCTCTCGCCGATCGTCGCCGAGGTCTACGGCCCGGACGAAGCGGGACGTATCCGCGTGGCGAAGCGCGTTCGCGAGGCATTCGAGGCTACTGCGGATATCGTAGGCGTCGACGATTCGGTCGAGGATTCCGCGCCACGCGTGGTGCTCAAGGTCGATCAGGGCAAGGCGGCGCTTGCCGGGGTGACGCGGCGCGACGTGGTCGAGACGATGCGTACCGGGCTCTCCGGCGCTGACGTCTCGCCGATTCACGACGGCCAGTCGAAGTACGAGGTTCCGGTGCGCGTCACGCTGCCCGCCGAGCAGCAGGGCGGGCTGTCCGAGCTGCTCAAGCTCACCATCCGCACTCCGGCGGGCACGCTCGTGCCGCTCTCGGAGGTGGTGAAGATCGTCCACAACGAGCGCGACCGGCCGATCTACCACAAGGACTTGCTGCCGGTGGTGTACGTGGTCGCCGACCAGGCCGGGCCGGTGGATAGCCCGCTCTACGGCATGTTCGCCGCCCGCGGCAAGCTCGTTGGCCTGCCGCTCGAGGAAGGCGGGGTGCTCGGCGAAACCTTCGTGCGCCAGCCCTCCGACCCCTACCGCCAGTACGCCATCAAGTGGGACGGCGAATGGCAGGTCACCTACGAGACTTTCCGCGACATGGGCCTTGCCTACGCGGTCGGCCTGATCCTGATCTATCTGCTGGTGGTGGCGCAGTTCCGCTCGTATCTCGCACCGCTCATCATCATGGCGCCGATTCCGCTCACCGTGATCGGTGTCATGCCTGGGCACGCGCTGCTCGGAGCCAACTTCACCGCTACCTCGATGATCGGCATGATCGCGCTGGCCGGCATCATCGTGCGCAATTCGATCCTGCTGGTCGACTTCATCAACCAGAAAGCAGCGGAGGGCGTGGCATTCCAGGACGCGGTGGTGCAATCGGCCGTGGCACGCGCCAAGCCGATCGCACTCACCGGCCTTGCGGCGATGATCGGCGCGACCTTCATTCTCGACGATCCGATCTTCAACGGTCTCGCGATCTCGCTCATCTTCGGTATCCTGGTCTCGACGCTGCTCACGCTGGTGGTGATCCCGGTGCTCTACTACGTGGCGTACCGGCGGCGCTACGAGACCGCGTAGCACGCGGGTCTTGACCATTGCGGCGCGCGGTCGGACCATTGGCCCGAGGGAGACCGCGATGCTCATCTTTCGGCAGCTTTTCGATCCCCAGTCCTCGACCTACACCTATCTGCTTGCCGACCCGGCAAGCCGCGAAGCGGTGTTGATCGACCCGGTGTTCGAGCAGGCGCGGCGCGACGCCGCATTGGTTGCCGAGCTTGGCGTCACGCTCAAGTGGACGCTCGAGACGCACGTGCACGCCGATCACGTGACGGGCGCCTGGCTGCTGCGCAGGCAACTCGGCAGTCGCATTGCGCTCGCGAAAGCGAGCGGCGCGGAAGGCGCCGACCGCACCCTCGAGCCCGACGAGCTGGTGCGCTTTGGCAAGCGCCATCTCGAAGTGCGCGCCACGCCCGGCCACACCGGCGGTTGCCTGACCTATGTGCTGGACGACCGTTCGGCGGCATTCACCGGCGATGCGGTGCTGATCCGCGGCTGCGGCCGTACCGACTTTCAGCAGGGCAGCGCGCGCACGCTTTATCGCTCCGTGCGCGAGCAGGTGTTTTCGCTCCCCGACGAGTGCCTGATCTATCCGGCGCACGACTACCGAGGGCTCACGGTGTCGAGCGTGGGCGAGGAAAAGCGCTTCAACCCGCGGCTCGGCGGCAACGTCGGTGAGGGCGACTTCGTCGGCTACATGGACAACCTCGGCCTCGCGCACCCCAAGCAGATGGACGTCGCGGTGCCGGCGAACCTGAAGTGCGGCCGCCCGCAGGACGAAAGCAAGCTTGCCGAGGCGCCCCAGTGGGCGCCGCTCACCTATACCTTTGCCGGCATCTGGGAATTGCAGCCTCAGTGGCTCGAGGAGCACCTGCGCAACGTGCAGATCGTCGACGTACGCGAGCCCAGGGAATTCAGCGGCCCGCTCGGCCATATTCCCGGCGCGCAGCTGATCCCGCTCGGCCAGCTCGCCGAAGGCGCCGAGGCGCTTTCGAAAGACAGGCCGGCAGTTCTCGTGTGCCGCTCGGGCGCGCGCTCGGCGCAGGCGACGGTGCTGCTGCGCAAGGCCGGGTTCGACAAGGTCGCCAACCTCGCCGGCGGCATGCTGCGCTGGAACGCGCAGCGCTACGCAATAGAAGGGGGCAGCGAGTAGTTCAGGCGCCGCGCCCAGTAGGCGAAGGTGGCGCGCACGATCGAGGGCTTGAGCAGGAACGCGCCCGCCTCGGCAGCCAGTTCGGGCTTGACTTCCTGCAGCGCGCCGGCGGCCATCGCGCGCAGCTGCGCGCGCGCCGCGCGCTCGAAGAACACGGCGAGATAGGCGGCCTCCTCGACATAGCTTCCGGTGGTCAGCAGCCCGTGGTTGGCGAGCAGGATGGTTTTCCTGGTGCCAAGCGCCTGCGAGATGATGCGTCCTTCGTCGTCGGCCACCGGCACACCGGGCCACTCCGGCAGGAACGCGCAGTTGTCGTGAAACATGGTTGCGTCCATGTGGGCGACCTTGAGCGGCTGACCGGTCATGGCGAGCGCCGAGGCGTAAGGCGGATGAGTATGCACGATCGCCTTCACCTCCGGACGCGCGCGGTACACCCAGGTATGGAAGCGCACCGCAGGATTGGGGCGTGCGCCGATGATCGGCTTGAGATCGTCGTCGACCAGCACCATGCGCTCGGCCGCCGCCTCGTCGAAGCCCGCACCGAACGGCAATGTCCAATAGGTGTTCGGCTTTTCACCGCGCGCCGTCACCTGCCCGGCGAGCCCCGACTCGTGGCCCTCGCGCGCGAGGATCCGGCAGGTCAGCGCCAGCGCCTGCTGGGGCGCGAGCTCGGGCACGTCCAGATCCTGGTCCATCTCCCGACCCACACGCTCGAGGAAGTACGCCTTGTCGCGTTCCATGGAGGTTCTCCTAGCCCATGTATTTCGGCAGCAGCAGCGAGATCGCCGGGAAGGTCACCAGCAGCGCGAGGCGGAAGACATCGGCGACGATGAACGGCGTGACCCCGCGGAAGATCGCACCCGTGCGCACGTCCGGCAGCAGCGTGCGCAGCACGAACACATTCATGCCGATCGGCGGGGTGATGAGGCTGATCTCGGTCACCACCACGACGATGATGCCGAACCAGACCAGATCGTAGCCGAGGTGCGTCACCAGAGGATAGAACACCGGCACGGTGAGCAGGATCATCGAGATGCTCTCGAGCACGCAACCGAGCAGCACGTAGATGACGCAGATTGCCGCGATCACCACGATCGGATTGACCTCGAACTGGTTGGCGTAGTTGCGCAGGTCGACCGGCATGCTGGTGTAATTGATGAAGTTGGCGAACATCATCGCGCCGATCAGGATCACGAACAGCATCGAGGTGGTGCGCGCCGATTCGAGCAGCACGTCGAACGTCGTTCTCCAGGTCAGCTTGCCGCGCGCCAGTGCGAAAAAGAATGCGCCCGTGGCGCCCACGCCGGCAGCCTCGGTGGGCGTGAACAACCCGCCATAGATGCCGCCCATCACAAGGACGAACAACGCCAGCACGCCGACCACGCCGCGGAATATGAAGGCGAGCGCGATCGTCGCGATGGCGCCGATCACCGCGGCGTTGTCGCCTTGGACGACCTTCATCTGAGCGAGCACGACCAGCACCACCCCGACCACGGAAAACGTGCCGACGCCGCGCAAGAGCTTCATGCGCTCGGGCCAGGGCGTGCGCTCGCCGCGCGGCCCGGCCTTCGGGTCGCGCCAGGTGGTCCATTGCACCGCCAGGCTGTAGAAAAGAATTCCGATCAGCCCCGGCAGAATGCCGGCAGCGAACAGCTTGCCGATGTTGGTCTCGGAGATGATGCCGTAGAGCACCAGTACGGTGGAGGGCGGGATCAGGATGCCCAGGGTGCCGCCTGCCGCAATCGATCCCGCGCTGAGCGCGCTGCTGTAGCCGAACTTGCGCATCGGCGGCATCGCCACTTTGGACATGGTCGCGGCGGTGGCGAGGCTCGAGCCGCAGATCGCGCCGAAGCCGCCGCAGGCCGTGATGGTGGCCATCGACAGCCCGCCGCGCAGGTGACCCAGAAACGCGTTGCACACCGCGTAGAGCTCCTCGGCCATCCCGGCGCGGGTGACGAAGTTGCCCATCAGGATGAACAGCGGCACCACCGAGAAGGCGTACTGGAAGCCGGTCTCGTAGGTGATGACCCGTGCCATCGCCATCGCGGGCATGCCGCCCAGCAGGATCCAGGTGCCGCCGATGCCGACCAGTCCCATGGCGAGCGCGATCGGCACGCGGATAAAGGTCAGCGTGAGCATCACCGCGAAGGCGATCAGCGCTTCGGTCAAGGTTTTCGTTCCGGGTCGGGTACGCGGTCCTTCTGCGGAACCGCGAGCGCAAACGGCATGAATACCTTGATCAGGTGCACGATCCCCGCGACGATCAGGAATACGCACATGCCATACACGAAGGGTGCGAGCTGGATGGTCAGGATGGTAGTCGTGTCGCCATAGCTCGCGACCTGCGAGGCCTTGCCCCACATCAGGTAGCCCAGGCCGAGCAGGATGGCGCCCGAGATGAACTCGACGACCAGGCGGTGCACCTTCTGGATCGCCGGCGTGGTGAAGTGATCGATCAGGTCGACGGTGACGTGCTCCTCGCGGCGCGAAACGAGCGGCAAGCCGGCGAAGATCAGCGTCGCCATCAGCAGCTCGGTGATCTCGAAGCTGCCGGCAATCGACTTGTTGAACGAATAGCGGCGCACCACGTCGACGAACGTGAGCGACATCATCGCGAACAGGATCACGCAAGCGCCGAAGCCGAGCGCCGCATCGACGCGGTAGACGATGCGGGCGAGGCGCGAGCGGCTCGATTCAGACACGGGTCGGACGCAAAAAAAAGCCGGCCCGAAGGCCGGTCTCCGGGAAAGCGCTCAGGGCGCGCCGCACGCGGCGCGCCCTGGCTTACCCCTGGCTATTTGCCGGCCTTGAGCTTGTCGAGCTCGGCGTGGAATTCGGCCAGCACCTTGGGCGCATCGACGCCCTTGGCGTTGGCTTCCTTGATCCACTCGTCGATCACCGGCTTCGCGAGCGCCATGACCTCGGCCTTGAATTTTGGTGTGGCATTGTGGATCTGCACGCCGTCCTTTTTCATCAGGTCGAGCCCGATCTGGTCGGCATCGTCCCACACCTTGCCGGCAAGGCGCGACATGTGCTCGCCCGAGATCTTGGTGAGCGCGTCCTTGTCCTGCTGCGGCAGGGCGTTCCACTTGCCCGGGTTCATGAAGAAGCCGAACGCCGAGCTGTAGAACCCGCCCGGGAAGATGGTCGCGTGCTTGATCAGCTGTGTGAGCTTGAACGAGGCGGGCGACTCGAGCGGAAAGAACAGGCCGTCGGCGACGCCGGTCTTGAGCAGCTCGTAGGACTCCGGTGCCGGCTTGAACATCATGGTTGCGCCGAGCACTTTGCCCATGTCGGCGGCTACGCCGCCGCCCGTGCGGATCTTCAGGCCCTGCAGGTCGGCGACCGAGGTCACCGCTTTCTTGGTGTTGTAGATCTGGCCCGGGCCGTGCGTGAACACGCCGATCAGGTGCACGCCGTTATATTCACCGACCTTGTGGAAATGCTTGTAGTGGATGCGGTGGTAGGCGACCGAGTTGATGGTCGCGTTCTCGCCGCTCCCCGGAAGCTCGGGCATCTTGGGCAGCACGTGGCGCGCCGGCGTGTAGCTTGCCGTGACATACGAAAGGTCCACCAGGCCGTCGCGCACCGCGTCGAAGGTCTGGGGGGGCGCCACAGGGGCCTTCGGCAGCATGGTGAACTTGACGCGTCCGTTGGTGACCTTCTCGGCCTCGTCGGCCCAGCCCTGCAGGAAGTTCTTGGTGAGCGGATGGCTCGGCGGCACCCACGAGGACATCGTGAGGGTAGTTTGCGCGCTCGCGGACTGGGCCGCGAGCAGGCTTAGGGCGCCCGCAACGGCAACCGCGATCTTGTTGAATTGTTTCATGGTCTCCTCCTTATAGGTTTAGTGAGGCCATTTTAGCGGAAATGCCCTCTATGGGAAGCGGCCCGGCGGAGCGGCCGTATCCCGCGTCAATTGTCGCGTTTGGCGGTGCTAGAAAGCTCGATCGCCTCGCGCGCCGAGTCGTAATCGCCCAGGCGCCCGGCCAGTGTCAGCGCCACCCGCGCCAACACCTGCAAACGCCCCTCGCTGGGCGTACGGTCCAAGAGCGCGGCGAGCGCGTCGAACAACCGGTCGATCTCGATCGTCGAGAGCTTGCCGCTCCTGCGTTGCGGCTTGGCAGCGCCGTGTCGCGCGCCTCCGTGGTATGCGAGCACGCCCTCGATCGCGCTTTTCGCGAATTTGGCGTCGATGCCCGTGCAGCGCGCAAGCACATGCCCGTCCGGCCGGAACACGTAAGTGGCGCCGTCCCCGGCCCCATAGCGCGCGGCGAGCGTGCCGGCCTCGTCGATCAGGGTACGTAACGGTGAGGCTGCATCTTTGCGCAGTACCGCGAGCGTCTCCACCTCGATGCCCTTCGGACCCTCGATCTTCGGACCGGCGGCGCCGAAGTACGCCACGGTGAAATGGCCCTGCAGGTCCTCGACGAAAAACCGCGCTGTGCTGCCTTCGCTCACCTTGCCGTCCGGCGCTGCCGCGCCGGGCTGCGCGCGCGGCGCGTCGAAGTCGCCCTGTTCTCTGTTGAGCGGCGAATCGGCATAGACCGTGGCGACCGAGAGCCGCCCGACGTTGACCATCTCGCGCGCCCATTCGTGGTGACGTGCAAGGTCGAGTATCGCGTTGCGCACCAGGCGCTGGCCCTCGGTCTGCGGGCCGATGAAGATCGCGCTGCGCGAGGCGAGCTCCACGTTTTCTCGCGCGGCGAAGTGACGCTCGATCTCGTAGCTGTGCATCAGGCCCGGGTGCGCCTTGCCCGCGAGCACCAGCTCGAGCTTCCAGGCGAGGTTGTTGGCGTCCTGCATCGCGCGGTTGCCGCCGCGCGCGCCGAACGGCGAGTGCTGCGCGGCAGCGTCGCCGAGGAACAGCACGCGTCCGTGCACCATGTGCTCGAGGTAGCGCCTGCGAAAGCGCCATGGCCCGACCCAGACGAGCTCGAACGGCGTATCGGGTCCGATCAGCTTGCGCAGCCGCTCCCTGGCGCGCTCGGGCTCGGTTTCGCGCTCGGGGTCGAGGTAGTGGCCGATCTGCCAGTCGGTGCGCCAGATCCCGTCGGCCATCTGGTGGTACCAGATCGCGCCGCCCTGGTTGAGCGGATTGTCGAGGTAGACCTTGCGCACCGCTTCCGTCGAGGGCGACATCTTGACATCGGAGATGCACCAGGCGTCCTCCGAGAGCGCCGACTCGGCGTCTTTCGCCCCGAGCTTTTCGCGCACCACGCTGTGCGCGCCGTCGGCGCCCACGAGATAGCTGCAGCGCGTGGTATAGCGCCCGTCGGGCGTCTCGACGTCCACCTCGACCCCGTCCTTGCCCGGGCGCACGTCGATCACCTTGTTCTTCCAGCGCAGGTCCACGGCCGGGGTCTGCATGATGCGCTCGACCAGGTACTGCTCGACGTAGAACTGCTGCAGGTTGACGAAGGCCGGGAATTTCTGGTCGCTCTCGGGCTGCAGGTTGAAGCGGTAGACGCGCCGCTCACCGACGTACACGTCGCCTTCGTTCCAGGTCACGCCCTTGGCGCGGATGCGCTCGGCAATCCCGAAGCGATCGAAGATCTCGAGCGAGCGCTTGGCGTAGCAGATGCCGCGCGAGGACAGGCCCGCTGCGCCGACCGTGTTGTCCTCGTCGAGCACCACGGTGCGTACGCCGCGGCTGCCGAGCTCGAGCGCCGCGGTCAGCCCGCCGAGCCCGGCGCCGGCCACGATGACCGGGTACTGCGCGTGTTCGTTCTTGCCGATTTCCGGCGGCGTGCGGTACTCGTAGACCGGCAACGTGTACCCAGGCATGCGGTCGGGCTGAAACGCCTTCTTCGTCATAGCGCATGCGTCCAATCTGCGATCAGGTTGGCGACTTCGGCGACGAGCTTCGGCTGTCCCGCGAGGTAGTGGTTGGCGCCGGCGATCTTGTGCGCACTGGCACGCGCGCCGGCGGCCTCGAGCCACAGCGCTGCGGTGGAGGGAAAGGTCGACTGATCGGCGGTGTACTCCATGAACAGCACCGGCACCTGCGTGCGCGCGAGGTTGTCCGGGCCGTCGGCCTGGCTTGCGCTCGACCACTGCGACAGGAACGCGCCAAGCGTGGTGGTGCGCGCCATCGAGCTGGCGGCGTAATTGACCTCGCGCGGATCGCCCCAGAGGCTTCCGGGCGCACGGTCATTGGCGTCGAGCGACAGGTCGAGAAAGCGCGGATCGGCGTGCGTGCGATGGATGACGAAGGCCTGATCGCGCGGATGAAAGTGATCCGAGCCCCTCGGGCGTGAGCGCGCGCGCTCGCGCGCGCCGCGCAGGAACTCGAGCCTGCGTCGCACCCAGGTCTCGATCCGCTCGCGTCGCGCCATCTGGCCGGCGCGAAAACGCTCGAGGAACTCCTTCGCATACGGGGGGCCGTTGCGCGCGTCGTAGACGTCGAGGTCGCGGTCGACGCCGTCCGGATCGGTCTCGTCGCTCACGCTCGGGTCGAGCCACTCGCCGAACAGGCGCGAGCGTCCAGCGTGCGCCGCGCACAGCGCGATGCCCTGCACCGGCGGCAGATCCTGCGGCGCGAGCTCGATCGGCTCGCCGTCAGGGGTCTGCGTCACACTGAGCCTCTCGGCCTGCGCCTGATAGAAGCTGGCGAGGGCGGCGCCTCCGGAGTTGCCCACCAGCACCACCTTGTCGTAGCCGAGGCCGCGCAGGAACTGCACGCCGGCGCCGAGATCCTGGATCACACGCTCCATCAGGAGCACGGTGTCGTTGTTGACGTAGCGGCTGTTCAGCCCCAGGCAGCAGATGCCGCGCGCGGCAAGCGGCGAGATCAGGTAATGCGCCATGAAGTTCGATGTCGGGTGCATGACGATCGCCGCAGCCTTCTTCGCGCCGACGGGCGCCTCGTACGCCCCGAAAATGCGCGGGCGCATCATCTGCAGCCCGGATTGGCTCTCGTGCTGCGCTCCCGGGCGCACATCGATCACCGCGAGCGTGCGCGCGCGGGCAGACGACGCGGCCACGCCGACCGGCGGTTCAGCCATGCCCGAGCTCGGCGGCGTCGGCTTCCTGCTCGCGGCGGCGCTGCTTCTCGGCGCTCCAGTCATCGAGCTCGGCGCGCGCTTTCTGCTGCGCTTCGTCCATGGCGGCCTGCGACACGCTGCGGGCGGTCAACTCGACCCGCAGCCCATTCGGGTCGAAGAAATAGATCGACTGGATGATGTGGTGGTCTGTGACGCCGAGCACCTCGACGCCGGCAGATTGCAGGCGCTTCTTGGCCGCCTTGACCTCGTCCACGGTGCCGACGTCGAGCGCGATGTGATTCACCCAGGACGGCGTGTTCGGCGAGGGCGCTGCGGATGTGTCGTCGCCCAGGTCGAAGAACGCGATGTAGGAGCCATCGCCCATGCGAAAGAAGATATGCACGTAGGGACAGTACTCGCCGGTCGACGGCACGTGGTCGGCTCGGATCAGATGCGCAAGCGGCAATCCGAGAAGGTCTTCATAGAAGCGACGCGTCTCTTCGGCATCGCGACAGCGATACGCGAAATGATGCAGCCCCTTGATCGGGATCGATGCACCCATGGTCTCCTCCCGGAAATCGGCGCGAGCCTGTCAATGCTAGCACCGCGACCCCAATTTGAAGGTGCGTGCGCTGCGCGCCGGTAGAATACGCAGCTTTCCCGTGGCAGTTTCCGTTCTGCGCATGGTCCGTACCCGCTTCGCACCGAGCCCGACCGGGTTCCTCCACATCGGGGGCGCGCGCACGGCGCTTTTTTCCTGGGCCTATGCGCGCCGCCACGGCGGCAGGTTCGTGCTCAGGATCGAGGACACCGACCTCGAGCGCTCGACCGAAACCTCGACCAACGCGATCCTGGAGAGCATGCGCTGGCTGGGCCTGGACTGGGACGAAGGGCCGTTCTTTCAGATGAAGCGCCTGGCGCGCTACAAGGAGGCCGCCGAGCGTCTCGTTGCCGCCGGTCACGCGTACCCATGCTGGGCGACCAAGGAGGAGCTCGATACGATGCGCGAATCGCAGCGCGCGCGTGGCGAGAAGCCGCGCTACGACGGTCGCTGGCGTCCCGAGCGCGCCAAGGCTGCCGGGCTCGTCGCGCCGAAGGACCGTCCTTCGGTGATCCGCTTCCGCACGCCAGAGGAGGGCGAAGTCGGCTGGAACGACCTCGTCAAGGGACCGATCGCGTTTCCGAACGCCGAGCTCGACGACCTGGTGATCCTGCGCGCCGACGGCGTGCCGACCTACAACTTCGGCGTTGTCGTAGATGACCTCGACATGAACATTACCCACGTCATCCGCGGCGACGATCATGTCAACAACACGCCGCGCCAGATCCACATCTTTCGTGCGCTCGGGAACGCAATGCCGCAATTCGGCCACGTGCCGATGATCCTCGGCGCCGACGGTAAGCGCCTGTCCAAGCGCCATGGTGCGGTGTCGGTGGTGCAGTACCGCGAGGCGGGCTTCCTGCCCGAGGCGCTCCTCAACTACCTGGTGCGCCTCGGCTGGTCGCACGGCGACGAGGAGATCTTCACCCGCGAGCGCATGGTCGAGCTGTTCGAGCTGGAAGGCGTGAACAAGGCCGCCGCGGTGTTCGACGAGGACAAGCTGCGCTGGCTGAACCAGCACTATGTAAAGGAAGCCGACGGTGCTCGCCTGGCGGCGCTGCTGGGCGAGCAGCTCGCGCGCCGTGGCCTCGATCCGGGCGCGGGCCCGCCGCCCGCCGCGACGGTCGAGGCGCTGCGCGAGCGCGCGCCGACCCTGGCCGACA
>JBFKUL010000064.1:0-13202 GCA_041635755.1 Burkholderiales bacterium
TAGGTGAAGGAGGCCGACCACCCGATCAGCGCGAGTCCGGCGATGCCCTCGGTGCCCGCCATGAAGCGAACCGGTCCGAGTGGCGCGAGATCGCCGAAACCGACCGTGCTATACACCGAGGACGAGAAGTACACGCAGTCGAGCAGGACTGCGTCGCCGAGGCCGGTGATCTGGCCGGTTGCGGGCCATGCAAGCAGCATCCAGTAGCCCAGGCCGAAGATCCAGACCTCGACCAGGTGCAGCCCGAGCACGGCGAAGATTGCAACGAGCAGCGTGCGTCGATGCACGCGCATCTTCGGCAGCGCCCGACTCAGCCACTCGAGGCCCGCGTAATGCACCAGTACGCACCCGGCGATGGCGACCAGCGTCATCGCCATGACCGTCAGATTCGCACCCCAGTGGTCGTACACGCGCCTCTCCGAAACCACGCGAAGCGCGAAGCTTAAGCGATCCGCGCCGCCGAAACGAGCCGCACGAAGCGGCGCAGGAGCTCCTCGGTGCCATCGGTCTCGATGCAGCAGCGGGCGAACTCGTCGAACGGCACGCCGGCGATCTGCTCGACGTACTTGGGGTACTGGCGCAGGCGCTCGAGCAGCTGCGTGCGCCCGAGCTCCGGATGGAACTGGGTACAGTAGATCGGCTTGCCTTCGAAGCGATAGGCATGCGGTATCCGCGGCCCGGTGTGCGCGAGCAGCACCGCGCCTTCGGGCAGCCGATCGACCGTATCCTCGTGCCCGATCGGCGCGTGGAATGATCCGCCGTGCGGCCCGAACACCGGGTCGTCGCGCCCCGCCTCGGCCACTTGGATGCGCAACGTGCCAAGCTCGGCGCGCGCCGGATCGTTGACCACTACGCCGCCCATCGCGCGCGCCATCGCCTGAAAACCCCAGCACGAGGCGAAGGTCGGCTTCGATTCGTCGTGCAGCCGGCGCATGGCGAGCAGCGCCTCCTCGAGCCACGGGCCGCCGCGCGCCACCGAGTAATCGCCGCTGCCGCCGAGCAGCACGATGTCCACCGCATCGACGGCGCTCGCCGAGGGTGCGCCGGAAAGCAGGTCGAACTCGCGGATCTGCGAGCGCTCGGACTCGAGCGCGCGCGCAAAGCATTCGACCTCCTGCGAACGCATCGGGTCGTTCGCGTCCCGCACCTGGAGCAGCAGATAGCGCAACATTTCGGTTATCGTTTAGCGCCGTGCAACCATCGCGCGGCCACAAGGATTGGACTTGGGCATTGTAGGGAATCCGCTTCACACGCGCACGCGCGCTTGCGCCAGATCAAGAGCGCATGCGGTGCGCTCGTTAGCGTATTGGGCATGAGCAAACCGAAGCACGAGCAAGTGCCGCCGCACGCGCCGAAGGCCGCGGGCGACGACGCGCTCGAGCGGCTGGTGGCCGCGCTGCGCGACCCGAAACGCTATCCGCACCCGGTCGAGCGCGTCGAGACGGTCGAGACGCACATTTCGCGCGTGCTGCTCACGGGCCGCTACGCCTACAAGATCAAGAAGCCGCTTGCGCTCGGCTTTCTCGATTTCAGCACGCTCCAAGCGCGCCGCGCAGCCTGCGAGGAAGAGCTGCGCCTCAACCGCCGCACCGCGCCGACGCTCTACGTTGACGTGATCGCGATCACCGGCACGCCGGAGGACCCGCGTATCGGCGGCGATGGCCCGACGATCGAGTACGCCGTACGCATGGCGCAATTTCCGCAGGAAGCGCTGCTCGATCGCGTGGCGGCACGCGGCGCGCTTGATCGCGCGCTCGTTGACCGGCTCGCGGAGGCCATCGCCCGCTTCCACGCGGCGGTCGCGGTGGCAGGCCCGCAAAGCGAGTTCGGTTCGCCGGCTCAGGTGCTCGCCCCTGCGCAGCAGAATTTCGAGCAGCTCGCGGAGTTGCTGGACGATCCCGGGCTTGCCGAGCTGCGCGCCTGGACCGAGCGCGAGCACGCACGACTCGCGGAGCCCATGGCGCGCCGCAAGCGCAAAGGCTTCGTGCGCGAGTGTCACGGCGACCTGCACTTGGGCAATATCGTGCTGCTCGAGGGCGAGCCCACGCCGTTCGACTGCATCGAGTTCAACGCCGCGCTGCGCTGGACCGACCTGATGAACGAGGTCGCGTTTCTCGTCATGGACCTCGAGGACCACGAGCTTACCGCGCATGCGCGGCGCTTTCTGAACGGGTATCTCGAGACTACCGGCGATTACGCCGGGCTCGCGGTGCTGCCCTTTTACCTCGTCTACCGCGCGGTGGTGCGCGCCAAGATCGCCGCGATCCGCGCGCACCAGCCCGGGCTCGACGTGCACGGTCGCACGCGCGCCGAAACCGAGATTCACGGCTACCTGAAGCTCGCGCAGCGCCTATCGGCGCCGCGCCGGCGCGCGCTCGTCATCACGCATGGTCTGTCGGCCTCGGGCAAGAGCACCGCCGCGCTCGATCTGGTCGAGGCGAGCGGCGCGTTGCGCGTCCGCTCGGACGTCGAGCGCAAGCGCATGCACGGCCTCGAAGCGAAGGAGAAGAGCGGCGCCGCGCTCGGCGCCGGCATGTATGCCGAGGACGCGACCCGGTGCGCTTACGCTCGGCTTGCCGCGCTGGCGCGCGAGGTTCTCGAAGCCGGCTTCGCGGTGGTGGTGGATGCCGCGTTCCTGCAGCGCACCCAGCGCGATGCGTTTGCAACGCTTGCGCGCGAGCTCGGCGTGACGTTCACCATTGCCTCCCTGCAGGCGCCGGTCGAAACGCTGCGCGCGCGCATTGCCGCGAGACGAGGCGACGCCTCCGAAGCGACGCTCGCGGTGCTCGAGCACCAACTCGCGACCCAGGACATGCTCGGCGAGGATGAGCTTGTCCGGTCACAAGTCATCGCGCCCGGCGAACGCGACGTCATCCAGGCGCTCGTGCAACGCGCGGGGCTCGCGTGACCCGCGCCTGGGACGTCGCCAACGGCGATGCCGACGGTTTGTGCGCGCTGCACCAGCTGCGCCTGGCCGAGCCGCTTGAGGCGACGCTGGTCACCGGGCCCAAGCGCGACATCGAGCTGCTCGCGCGCGTCGACGCCCGGCATGGCGATCGCGTCACGGTGCTCGATGTCTCGCTCGATCGCAATCGGGCCGCGCTCGCCCGTTTGCTCGAGCGCGGCGCACGGGTGCTTTGGTTTGATCACCACTACGCGGGCGATGTACCGGCGCACGCGCTGCTCGAGGCTCACATCGATGCAGCGCCCTCGGTCTGCACCAGCGTGATCGTCGATCGCTGGCTGGGTGCCCGCCATCGTGCTTGGGCCGTGACTGCCGCTTTTGGCGATAACCTGCCGGAGACGGCAACCTGCCTTGCTGCGCCACTGGGGCTCGATCCGGCGCGCCTGGACCAATTGCGGGAACTCGGCGAGGCGATCAACTACAACGCCTACGGGGAGAGCGAAGCCGACCTGCTCCTCGCGCCAGCGACGCTCTATCGCAGGATGAGCGGCTACGCCGATCCGTTCGAGTTCCTGGCGAACGAGCCGTTCGTGCGCCAGATCAGCGAGCAGCGCCGCGCCGACCTCGCACAAGCGCTCGCGCTCATGCCCCACGCCAGCGACGATCGGCATGCCGTCTACCTTTTGCCCGACGAGCCCTGGAGCCGGCGCGTCGGCGGCGCGTTCGCCAACCATCTCGCGCTGGCGCATGAGGATCGCGCGCACGCGGTGATCGGGCCGAGCGGCTCGAACGACTACTGGGTGAGCATTCGCGCCCCGAAGCGAAACCCTACGGGCGCATCGGCGCTGGCGCGACAGTTTCCGACCGGCGGCGGGCGCGAGGCCGCGGCCGGCATCGACCAGCTGCCGCAACGCGAGCTCGAGTCGTTTCTACGCCGCTTCGAGCGCGCTTTCCGCGAAGGCGCAAAGCGCTAGGGCAGGCGCCCTAGGAGCGCTTCTCAACCCCGCGCAGAACAGCGCGAGTCTTGTCCGCGTCGATGCGATCAGAAGGCGTTTGTTCCTGCAGCAGGACGGTGAACTGCTCGACCGGCATCGGCCTGCCGCGCAGGTATCCCTGCATCTCGTCGCAGCCGTGCTCGCGCAGGAACTCGAGTTGCGCCTCGGTCTCAACCCCTTCGGCGATCACCTTGAGGCGCAGGCTGTGCGCCATGGCGATGATGCTTCGGGTGATCGCGGCATCTTCGGAATCTGCCGGCAGCCCCGAGATGAACGAGCGATCGACCTTCAGGCGGTCGATGGGAAAGCGCTTGAGATACGCGAGCGAAGAGTAGCCGGTGCCGAAATCGTCGATCGCCACGCTCACCCCCATCGCCTTGATGCGCGCGAGGATCTCGGCCATGCGCTCGGGCTCCTTCATCACGGTGCCCTCGGTCACCTCGATCTCCAGCACGCGCGGATCGAGCCCCGCTTCGCGCGTCTGGCGCTCGATCGCGCGCGCCAGGTCGCTGCGAATGAACTGGCGCGGCGAAATGTTGATCGAGACGCGCGGCAGCGCGAGCCCCTGGTCGCGCCACGCGCGAAGCTGTGCGCAGACCGTCTTAAGCACCCACTTGCCCATGTCCTCGATCAGGCCGGACTCCTCGGCGATCGGGACGAAGCGCGCCGGCGCCACCAGGCCAAGCTCCGGGTGCTGCCACCGCACCAGCGCCTCGGCGCCGGAGAGGCGCCCGCTCGCCAGGTCGAAGGCCGGCTGGTAGTGCAGCATCAACTGGCCGGACTCGATCGCACGGCGCAGACCCGACTCGAGCGCCAGCCGATCGGCCGACAGGCCGGCGAGCTGTGCCGAGTAATACTGGAAGGTGTTCTTGCCCTGCTCCTTGGCGCGGTACATGGCAAGGTCCGCGTTCTTGAGCAGCGTCGCCGCATCGGCCCCATCCTCTGGAAAAGTGCACACGCCGATGCTCGCCGTGACGTTCACCTCGCGCTCGGCCAGGGTCATCGGTGCGGCGATCGCCTGCAGCAACTTGCGCGCGATGACGCCGACGTGGACCGGATCGGGCAGTCCCTCGGCCAGCACCACGAACTCGTCGCCCCCGAAACGCGCCACCGTGTCGCTCGCGCGCAGGCTGGCCCGCAGGCGCTGCGCGACCTCGCGCAGCAGGTCGTCCCCGGCGTCGTGCCCGAGCAGGTCGTTGATCACTTTGAAGCGGTCCAGGTCGATGAACATCAATCCCAGCGCACGGTTCTGGCGCCGCGACTGCGCGAGCGCCTGTTCGAGGCGCTGGTGGAATACCATCCGGTTTGGAATCTCGGTCAGCGCGTCGTGTGAAGCTACGAACTTGAGCGCCTTCTCGGCCTCCTTGCGGGTCATGAACTGGCCAACCTGGCTGCCGAGCGCCTGCGCCAGGTCAAGCAACCGCTCGTCGCGCTCGCGAACTTCGTTCCCGAAAAACTCCATCACCCCCATCATGTCGCTGCCGACCAGAATCGGAAAGGCGAGCGCGCAGTGCAGACCAGCCTGGGCGGTCCAATCGCGGCGCGAAAAGTTCCGGTCGCTCGCCGCGTCTTCGATCCAGACCGCCTCGCCGCTGGTGTAGGCACGCCGCACGAAGCCTGGCAGATCGCTGTCCAACGCCACTGAAGCGGGCTTGATCTGCGCGATGAAGCCCTGTACCGGCGCCTCGTCCACACCCCAGGTCTCCTGGCAGCGAAGCACCAGGTCCTTGCCGTCGTAGAGCCAGCGCGCTCCGCAGACGAAGTCCAGGTGCTCGCATACCGTTTGCAGCAGCTGCGGCATCGCCTCCTCGGAGGTCTCGGCTTCGGCGAGCACGCGCGTCATCGCGTACTGCAGCGTGTGCAGCCGCTCGGTGCGCTTGCGCTCGGTGATATCGACGATGGTGCCGATCAGGCCCTCGACGCTGCCGTCGCGGTTGGCGTAAGTGGCCTTGTAGTAGATGGTGTTGTGGCGCCGGCCGTCCGGGGTGGTGATCTCGGCCTCGTACTCCTGCTCGCCGAGACGGCTCCACAGCTCCTGGTCCATGGCGTGTAGACGGTCGGCGATCGCCGGGTCGTTCGGATAGAGGTCGTACACCGTCTTGCCGATGAACTCCTCGCGCGGCACGCCGAAGAACGCTTCCCAGGCCTTGTTTACTCCGAGGTAGCGCCCATCGGTACCCTTGAAGTAGATCGGGTTGGGCAGTGCCTCGATCAGCTCCTGGGTGCGACGGTGCGCCTCGAGAAGCTCGGCTTCGCTGCGACGCAAATCCCGGGTGATGTCGTCCGCAAGCTTCAGCGCCCGCGTGTTCGAGCCGGCAAGCGCCCGCATCCAGACGTACAACAGGAGCGTCGTCACCAGCCCCCCCGCGAGCATCAGCCACGGCAACCACAGACTCGTCGGACTGAGAAAATGTTTGCGCTCGCCCTCGAATTGCAGCTCCCAGCGCCGACCGCCAACGTCAATGGGCAGCACGCTCAGGTACACGGCGTCGTCACTGCTCTGCTTCGCCGTGGCCGCGGCGCCCTGGACCGCGGCCGCACTGTCGAACAGCAGCTCTCGCACGCCGCCCGCATCGTAAGCGCGTCCAAGATACCCCGTGTCGAAGACGCGCAGCCGCACCTCCTGCATTACCGGCATGTCGATCGCGCGCCGCATTAAGTCGTGCAGAACGAAGGCTGTTCCGACCACGCCGACAAAGTTCTCCCGGCGCTGCTGCACCGTAGAGCCCGAGCCGCCGCCTTTGTATACCGCAAGGCGCAGGGCCATGCCGAGCTCGCCCCGCTCACCGCTTGAGGCGAGCACGATACGCTCCGAGGCAATCGGCAGTCCGGTATCGCGCGCGCGCTCCAGCCCAGCGCGCCGCGCATCGCCCGCGCCTATATCCAGGCCGAGGACCGACCGGACCTCAGGTCGGGCGCCGACGAAGTGCGTCACCACCTGATACTCTGGTCGCACGCCCGGCGGCGCAATCGCGAATCCCGGGTCGACTTCGCGCCGCATGCGCGCCTCGAATTCCTCGCGCATTTGATGCGGCACATGCTCGCTGTACGTGAAGGTACGGAATCCCGGATAGCGACGCTCGAGCTCGACGCTATCGACAAAACGCATGAACGCTTCGGGCGTCACGCGGCTCGACGAGCCGAACAAACCGCGCAAACTGTACAGGATCTCGTAAAAGCCCCGGATACGACGCTCGAGGGTATTCCCTGCGTCGCGCACCACCTCATCAAAGGCGACCCTCGCGTCGCGTTCGAGCCTGTGATTGGCGAACGTCCAGACGGCGACGGAAGCGATTCCGCCGAGCACTAGCACCAGCCACGCATGGCGCAGGTGCGCGCGAACGCTTCCTAGCGTGGCTCCGGAAATACGGGGTGGATCGTCGCGCGCCGTCACGTGGACGTCACGCGCGAGCTCGCGCCTCGGCGGCCCACTCGGCATTGAAGTGCCGGATCACGCAGCGGGTCACGCCCTTGAACATCGACGACTGCGCCCTGCCCGCGCTTGCATTGTCTATTCAGCGTCGAGCGGGATTGTAGCCTTCGAGAGGACCGACGGCCCGACGCTTCGGTCTCCAGGAGGCAGTACGTGGCGTCAATGATCCTCGAAGCGATGGACGCCATCCTCGGCGGGCTCGCCGGTCTCGGGGTCGATCCAGCTGGAGACGCCGAGTTCGTCCTCGGCTTCCTCGACGCTCTCGCCGGGCTCGAAGCCCGTGTCCTGGACCGCCTGCATGTCCTGCACTGCCTCGATCAGGGTCTGGAACGGGCCGTATTCCTTGCCGCCATCGATCGATTGCCAGTAATAGCCGTCGGGTCTCTCGATCACGCGTGTCTGATCGTAGTCGGGCGGTGTTTCCGGAATCTGGCGCGCCATGGCGAGGCCCCTCCTGTCCCCCCTACTGTACAACGATTCGGGCGCGCCGGAGCGCCTGCGAACCGGCCCGCGCATCTTGTCGCGACCGCGGTTATCCTATGCGCCCGCGAAAGAAGAAAAAAGAGACCCATGCGAACGATCTCCATCGCACTGGCGACCGCCGTCACACTCGCTGCAGCCGCGCCCGCGCGGGCGATCGACAGCGTGTCGATCGAGGCCGGCACCGGAAACTCCACCGACATGTGGCGCCTCGGCGCGCAGGTCGACTGGCAGCGCCGCTGGATGCAAGGGCCGAACTGGCATGTCGGCGGCTACTGGGATTTCCAGCTTGGCGAGTGGCGGGGCCACAGCGACGCTGGGGACAACCAGGAGCTCGTGGATATATCGGTAACGCCCGTGTTTCGGCTGCAGCGCAACGAGCTCTCGGGCCTGTTTCTGGAGGGGGGCATCGGCGCGCACCTGCTGAGCAAGACGCGGATCAACGCCAGGCGACGCTTTGGCAGCGCGTTCCAGTTCGGCAGCCACTTCGGCATCGGTTACCGCTTCGGCGCGCGCGGCGGCCTGGAGATCGGCGCACGCTACCAGCACGTCTCGAACGGCGACATCGAGAAGCCGAACAACGGTATCAACTTCTGGCAGCTCAGGTTCCAGTACCGCTTCTAGGCCACCGCAAGGCCCCGCTCAGGCCATGAGCGCCTTGTAGCGGATGCGGTGCGGCTTGTCGGCGTCCTCGCCCATGCGCTTGCGCCAGTCCGCGACATACTCGGCGAAATTGCCTTCGAACCACACCGCGCGGGAATCGCCCTCGAACGCGAGGATGTGGGTGGCGACGCGATCGAGGAACCAGCGGTCGTGCGAGATGACCACCGCGCAGCCCGGGAAATCGAGCAGCGCCTCTTCCAGCGCGCGCAGCGTTTCGACGTCGAGATCGTTGGTCGGCTCGTCAAGCAGCAGCACGTTGGCGCCGCTCTTGAGCAGCTTGGCAAGGTGCACGCGGTTGCGCTCGCCGCCCGAGAGATCGCCGACGCGCTTTTGCTGGTCGGCGCCTTTGAAGTTGAAGCGCCCGACGTAGCCGCGGCTCGGGGTACTGTAGCTGCCCACCTGGACGGTGTCGCCGCCGCCGGTGATCTCCTCGAACACGGTCTTGTCCGCATCGAGGTCGTCGCGGCTTTGATCGACGTAGGCGATCTTGACGGTATCGCCGACGCGCAGCGTGCCCGCATCGGCCTTCTCGGAGCCGGTGATCATGCGGAACAGCGTCGTCTTGCCGGCGCCGTTCGGACCGATGATGCCGACGATGCCGCCGCGCGGCAGGCGAAACGACAGCTCCTCGAACAGCAGCCGCTCGCCGAAGGCCTTCTTCAGTCCTTCCGCCTCGATCACCACGTTGCCGAGGTGCGGACCGGGCGGAATGTAGATCTCGTTGGTTTCATTCCTCGTCTGGAACTCCTTCGATTCGAGCTCCTCGAACTTCGCCAAACGCGCCTTCGACTTTGCCCGGCGCGCCTTGGGATTGGCGCGCACCCACTCGAGCTCGGCCTTCATGGTCTTGACGCGCGCCACCTCCTGCTTCGCCTCGATCTCGAGGCGCTGCTCCTTCTGCTCGAGCCAGGACGAATAGTTGCCTTCCCACGGAATGCCGTGGCCGCGGTCGAGCTCGAGGATCCAGCCGGCGACGTTGTCGAGGAAGTAGCGATCATGCGTCACCGCAATCACCGTGCCCGCGAAGCGCTCGAGGAACTGCTCGAGCCATTGCACCGAGAGCGCATCCAGATGGTTGGTCGGCTCATCGAGCAGCAGCAGGTCCGGTTCCGACAGCAGCAGCCGGCACAGCGCCACGCGGCGGCGCTCGCCGCCGGAGATCTTGCCGACATCGGCGTCCCACGGCGGCAGGCGCAGCGCATCCGCCGCGACTTCGAGCTGGCGCTCGATTTCCCAGCCGTTCTTGGCATCGATCGCGGCCTGCAGCTCGCCCTGGCGCTCGAGGAGCTTCTGCATCTCCTCGTCCTCCATCGGCTCGGCAAAGCGGTCGCTGATGGCGTTGAAATCGTGGATCAGCGCGATGGTTTCGCCGAGTCCTTCCTCGACGTTTCCGCGCACGTCCTTTTTCGGGTCGAGCGCCGGCTCCTGCGCGAGAAAGCCGATTCTCAGTTTCGGATCGGAGACGAACTCGCCGTCGAAGTCCTTGTCGACCCCGGCCATGATCTTGAGCAGGCTCGACTTGCCCGAGCCGTTGAGGCCGAGCACGCCGATCTTCGCGCCATGGAAGAAGTTGAGCGAGATGTCCTTGAGGATGACGCGCTTGGGCGGCACGATCTTGCCGACCCGGCGCATGGTGTACGCGAATTGGGCCACGGGAGATTCGGATTAGGATGGAGGCCTCGATTATCGCCGACTCTTGCGGAGAACCGAAATGCCCTATGCCATCCAGACGGTGGACAAGCCCGGACACGGCCCTGTGCGCGCCAAGACGCGCGACGAACACTTGAAATATCTCGATGCCAACGTCAAGCTGCTGCTGGCCGCGGGCGCGCTGATCGACGACGACGGCACCGGCGGCAAGGGCGGGATCCTGATTGTCGACACCGACGATCGCGCCGAGGCCGAACGCTTCATCGCCGGCGATCCATTCACGAAGGCGGGACTGTTCGAGAAGGTTACCGTGACGCGCTGGCGCAAAGCCTACTTCGACAAGAAGCGCCTGATCTAGCGGGCGCAGCGCGCCTACCAGCGCAGCGTGACGCCGAAAAGAACCGTTCGGTCGGCTGCGGCGTCGTTCTGACCCCGGCGCCAACCAACGTCGAGATCGAGGTCGTCGTTCACGGCGTAGATCAGCGCGAGCGTCGCGTGGCGCAGCGACCCGCCGGCGGCCTTGTCCGGATTGGTTTCGCGGCTCATTTCGATCCCCAGCGTGAGCTGCGGCGTGGCGCTGACGAGGAATGCCGCGGCGGCCTCGGTGAGCGAGGTGCGCTCGTCGAGCGTGTTGCGGTTCCTGCGATAGCCGAGGTGCGCGTGCACGGCGTAGCGCTCCGCTTCCCACGACAGAATGGCGAGCGAGCCCCAGGTCGCGCGCCCGGAGCCGGTGCCGCGCGACGCGTCGCCGCTTGGCAGCGTCACCGAGGGCAGCAGCGCGAAGCTCAGCCCATCGCGATCATAGAAACGCCACTTGGCGCCGAGCGTGGTGTCGATCGCGCCTTTCTGCGTCGTGCGCCCGGTGGCGTCGTCGGCGGTGCTGCGCAGATGACCGATGCCCACCAGCAGATCCAGATCTTCGCGCGGCCCGTAGGCGAGCACCGCCTCGGGCTGAGTGGCGCGCACCGTTACGCCGGCGTCGCGGTCGCGCGTGCGCTCGCCCACCAGTTCGAGCTGAAAGCGCCCCGCGCCCTGCGTGCCGGTGTCTTCGGTGAAAAGGGGATGCGCCGCCTGCGCGAGCGGCGAGAGTGCGCCGAGCGTAAGACCGAGAACCACCGAGCGCGTCGGCACCGTCAAGAGTTCGGCTCCAGGCGCGCGAGCACGCCGTCCGAGCTGTCGGTAAGCAGATAAAGGTAGCCGTCCGGGCCCTGGCGCACGTCGCGAATGCGCCCGAGCACGCCCTGCAACAGGCGGTCTTCCTGCACCACCTTTTCACCCTCGAGCTTCAGGCGCACCAGCATCTGATCCTTGAGCGCGCCGATGAAGAGGTCTCCCTTCCAGCCGGGAAACCTGTCGCCGGTGTAGAACGCCATGCCCGAGGGCGCGATCGAGGGCACCCAGTAGTGGATCGGCTGCGCCATGCCGGCCTTGTGCGTGCCTTCGCCGATCTTCGTGCCGAAGCCGTAGTTGACGCCGTAAGTGATCACCGGCCAGCCGTAATTGACACCCGGGCGGATCACATTCACCTCGTCGCCGCCCTGCGGGCCGTGCTCGTGGATCCAGAGCAAGCCGGTCTGCGGATGCAGCGCCGCACCCTGCATGTTGCGGTTACCCAACGTGTACTTCTCGGGCTTCCAGCCCGGCTTGCCGACGAACGGGTTGTCGGACGGCACGCGCCCGTCGTCGTGCAGCCGGATCACCGAGCCGGCGTGATCGTCGGACCGCTGCGCACGCTCCATCTCGCCGCGGTCGCCCAGGGTAATGTAGAGAAAGCCTTGCCGATCGAACACCAGGCGCGAGCCGAAGTGCCGCCCGGAGCCGCCCTTGGGGCTCTGGCGAAAGATCACCTGCATGCTTTCGAGGCGATTCCCCGAAAGCTTGCCGCGCGCAACCTCGGTGCCCACGCCGTCGGCTCCGCGCGCCGCATAAGACAGATAGATGAGCGCGTTCTCGGCAAACTTCGGATGCAATGCGACGTCGAGCAGGCCGCCCTGACCGTAGGCGGCGACCTGCGGCAGGCCTTCGACCGGCTGCGACTCGAGCGCGCCGTTCTTCACCACGCGAAGCCGGCCGGGTCGCTCGGTGACGAGCATCCGGCCATCGGGCAGAAACGCGAGACCCCAGGGGTGATCCAGTCCCTCGACGATGCGCACGACGCGAAACGCGTGCTCGCCGGTGCGCAGCGCCTGCGCGCTCGCCTGCAGCACCGGCGCAAGCAATGCGAGCGCAAGTCCGAAGCGCAGCAGGTGACGAACCGGGGTCATGCGCGCGCCTTGTCGAGGTAAGCGCGCGCGCTCGCGGCAAGCAGCTTGGGCACGTGCGTGTAAAGGTAGCGTACGCCCTTGCCGAGCAGATCGTTCACATTGTCGAACGCGGCGGGCATGCCGGGAATCCTCTTCGCGGCGACGATCTTGCGCAGGCTCGACTCGATCGCCCGCGCCACGGGCGGCGCCTTCGGCTCGCCGGGATGGCCGAGCGATTGCGACAGGTCCGAAGGGCCGATGAAAAACACGTCGATGTCGTCGACCTTCAGCAGCGCGTCGAGGTTCTCGATCGCCGCGGCGTCCTCAAGCTGGATCGCGATCAGCGTCTGGTTGTTTGCGGCGCTCACGTAATCGGCCAACGTGCCTTGCGCATCGTAGTTCGCGGCACGGGTGCCCGCAGCAAGGCCACGTGCGCCGAGCGGGTGGTACTTGACGGCCTGGACCACCGCGCGCGCATCCGCAGCGGTACTGACGTGGGGCACCTGCACGCCCATCACGCCACGGTCAAGGAGCTGCAGGATGTGCTCGGGGCTCCTGGTCGCCGGGCGAGCGATCGCGGTCATGCCGCGCGCCTCTGCGGCCATGGCCATCAGTTCGATGTGATCCGGCGTGAGCGCACCGTGCTCGCAGTCGAGCAGCACCCAGTCGAACCCGAGCGCGCCGAGCATCTCGACGATCTGCGGCGACGGAATCATCACCGAGACGCCGAACACGGGCTCGCCCGCGAGCAGCTTCGCCTTCATGCGGTTTGTTCTCATGCTCCGGCCACAGTATCGCCGCGCGAGCGGCGTGCCGGAGATTGTGGCAGGAAA